>DATGXD010000070.1:0-4724 GCA_035299105.1 Paludibacter sp.
ACCGTGTTCACGGCTATCAACGTGCTTGCTTGCTTGATGTCGTAACCTTTCTCATTTTGGAAATAAAAAACACCCCAGCTGTCCATGGCATACCGCGCCACATACATGAACGAACTGGCGGCTGCCAACATCCATATCATGGGGTTTTTTAGCACCTCCAATTGTTTCTTGCCCACTTCGTTTTTCCGGGCAGTTGGAGGTTTGGCCGCCATGACACCGGAAACCGGAGGATGGGGTATCAGGAGCATGAATATCAGCAGGGCGCCCAATGTCCCAAGCGCCGAAGCGCTGAAAAATCCTGCCTGCCAGCCGAATGTCCCTACTACAAAACCGATTACCAGGTAAGTCAACGAACCTCCCAGGTTGTGGCTGGCACTCCAGTAACCATATACCGAGCCGAAGTTGTCGCCTGTGAACCAGCGCTTTAATCCTACGACACTGCTTGGCGAACCTGTTGACTGGAACCACCCGTTGATAGCCCACAGCACCACGAAGATGACAAACGGCATTTTCATTCCCAGCAGCAGATTCACCAGCGCGCATGCCAGGATGGATCCCGACATGAAGTACCGGATATTCAACCTGTCGGCCAAGGTTCCATTGGCCAGTTTCCCAATGGCATACGAGAAAAATAGCGCCGAGCCTATAATCCCCAGCTGCGACTCGTTGAGCAGGCCTTCGTCCACAATGTCTTTTTTCAGCACGTTGAAACTCAGCCGGCACACGTAAAACAGCGCATAACCGATTGTTACCGACCAGAAAACCCCCGTCCTTCTTAAATCCTTTTCCTTTTTCATTTGTTACTTGAATTCAATACCGTTTTATAATCGATTTCCAGCAACTTCCATTCTTGCCACGGATTGAAATTGCTAGTGCGCAAGGGCATTTTAAAAAAGCTGGCTCACAATATATTCTAAACATTCTGTGTATCTTTGTGAGCTGTTAGTTGCAACCATTCAATCTCTTTAAAATAGTATTGGAGGATGCCACCACGGAAACACGGCTCAAAATTATTTTCCAGTCATTAAGGGGCCATTAATTTGCCATTAATTTGGGTCGGTTGAAAGAAAATAATTTATGGCAATCATTATTTTTTCATTAAATTTGCCAGCACTAATACTTGATTGATTGGAATTCACGAAAAATATTTTTACCGTGAGGGAATATAAGGAATTTATCGTGTCAGACACCATTATTTACTTTTTTGATCTTGTTCCATGAAGTTGCTCTATACCCTGGTATTTGTACTTGTATTCGTTAATCCGGTTGTACGGGCCGACAATGCTTCGACTTCGGGCTTGGTTTTTCAATCGCACAGCGTGTTGAGGGAACAACGCACTTCCTTGCAGCTGAACAAGGGGAACTTCCTGGATTTGCCCGATGGTTTCACGCTTGACTTCGACATTAAATTCAGGAACGAAAGTTTTAACTACGGCTATGTTTTCCGCATTATTGCAGAGAATGACCTTAGCATCGACTTGCTCTCGAATATTTCCAACGAAAAGCGGACACTCGACCTTGTGGTAGGCAACCATATCGACTATTCGTTTGGCGCCAATATCCTGGACAAATATCGTTTGGGCGAATGGACTCATGTGTCTGTTCAGGTAGCCGGAAACAAAATCCGGATTGGTTTCAATGGGAAAACCGGCACGATAGCCTACCGCCGTGAATTGAGGGGTAAATACAAGTTCTTTTTTGGGGCTGTCAATGATAAGAAATTCGCCACAACCGATGTGCCCACCATGGCCCTCCGGAAAATCAGGTTGCTGGATGCCCGAAATAAACTTGTCGGTTTTTGGGAACTGAATAGGCATGCCGATTCCGGGGTATACGATTCGGCCCATAACCTCCCTGCCAAGGCGCTGAATCCGCTATGGGAAATTGACAGCCACACCAAATGGACGCAAACGGCGAATTTGAAATTACCCGAATTCACACAGTCGGCCTACGACCCGCATGGCAACTGTTTTTATTTTGCAAGCAAACAACATATTGTCAGATACCGGGTGGCGGAAAACACCTTCGACACAATCCACCCCACGGAAGGAAACCCCTACATTGAGAAGTTCAACCAACTGGTATTCAACCCCTATAAAAAGCAATTGTGGTCATACGATTTCGACAAATCCATTGTTTCGGTCTACGACTTCAACCTGAACCGGTGGTCGCACAGCGATCTTGAATTGAAAAATCCCAATTATTCGCAGCATAACGCTTTCATCTCGCCTGTCGATTCCGGCCTGTATACCTTTGGCGGGTATGGGAATTATATTTATAAAAACCGGATCCAGCACAAGGGGAATGAATTCTCCGAATGGGTGGCGGTTGATTACAACGAAAAAATCCCGAACCGCTATTTGAGCGGATTAGGGTTGGTGGGCAACGACAGTGCGATTGTTTTCGGCGGGTACGGCAACCCGACAGGACATCAAGAGTACGGTGCAAACCAGTATTACGATTTATATGTGATGGATTTGCACCGTTTCAAGGCCCGGAAATGCTGGGAACTGAAACCGGCAAAGGAAAATTTTGTCGTGGGGAGTTCGCTGGTGTTCTATCGCCGGGCAAATGCTTTCTTTGCCCTTTGTTTCTCGAATACCGTGTCGAACAGCACGATGCAGTTGCGCTCTTTCGGGCTTGCCGATGGCGAAACCATTTGCTATGGCGACACTTTGCCCATGCTGTTCGACGATGTTAAATCATATGCCACCTTGTACCTCAATGGCGATTCCACCATGCTCTACGCCTTGGCCTCATACAACCAGCCCGACCATACCCGCATTAAAATATATTCCATAGCCTTCCCTCCGTTAACCCCCCGGCAAACCTTGCAAAACAGGAGCAGGGTCGGATTGTACACCCTTGCGGGCATAGTTGCAATACTGTTGGTTTCTTTAATGGTTTATGCGAGGAAGTTAAACTCTAAAAAAGCCAAAGGCAAACAATCTCTTTTGGACAATCCTGCAAACCATGATGTTGTTTTTGCCCCTGCTGTAAAGAAAACGCAATCGTCCATTCTGCTGCTGGGCGGATTTCATGTTTGGAATAAAAAGGGTGAAGAAATCACCGACCAATTCACCCCCGTACTAAAGCAATTGCTGATTCTGATTTTGCTTTACACAAAAAAGAACGAAAAAGGCATATCGAATTCCACCTTGAGGGAATTCCTGTGGACCGATAAATCCGAAGAGAGTTTCTTGAACAACCGGAGGGTGAGTATCCACAAATTAAGGAGTATTTTAGACGAACTCGAAGGGGTGAGTTTGGAAAAAAACAATATTTTCTGGTCGGTGAAAATCGGTCAGCAGGCGTATTGCGACTACTATTCCGCAATGGATTTCTTGAACCTCGTGTCGAAACACGCGCCCACCACATTCCATGAAATCTGCGATTTCCCCCTCGATATACTGGCCGAACAATTACTCCCCGTCAGCCAGAAATACTGGCTGGACAGCTTCAAGGCCGATTATTCCAACAAGGTGCTTGACACGTTGATGTCGTTGTCGAAACTGGATTTCGTGCAAGGAAACAGCGATGCCATGATTCAATTCTCGAACATAATGTTTGTCCACGACAGGACCGACGAGCATGCCTTGGCGTTGAAATGCAAGGCCTTGGTAGGTAAAGGTAAGATCAGCCTGGCGAAGTCGGTTTACCAATCTTTCTGCATCGAATACAAGACTTTGCTGGACGAAGACTACCCGAAAGAATTCAAGGAAATTGTCGGTTGAATTATTTCCACGCTAAGGGACCAAGAGTGCAAGGGGAAATTTGCCACAGGTATGCCGTGAATATTCTGTCGTAATTAGCAAAAGAGAAGAGGTTGCCTCAAAATGAACCATGAGGCAGCCTCTTTTTTGTTGCTGAAATGTATTATTGATGTTTTGGCAAGATACAAATAAAAAACCCTAACTGACTGAAAATCAATTAGGGTTTTGCTTCCTTGTACCCAGAGCCGAACTACCTACATGGCATTTGTTTACTTTCAATTTAATTTATATTCGCTGTATGTCAGCAGTTTAAGTCTTTGTAATTTTTACTTGAGTGTAATTAAATGCAATCAAAAGTAGAAAATGTTTCAGTAATGTTTCAGTAAACGGAAGTTATTTTGTATATTTGTATTCATTCTAATGCGTACAATTATGGCAACAACTTTCAACTTAGAGTTAAATAATAAGCCTACTCGCAAAGGTACATATAATATTTTACTCCGTATCACTCAAGACAGGAAGCATAAAAGAATTAATACTTCCATTGAGCTCAAAAGCCCAAGAGACTACAACCCCAAAGCAAAACAAGGCAATTGGATTAGAACCTCAGAACCAAATCACAAAGTATGGAATGAAGTTTTAGTTGCGGAAATTGAAAACGCAAAAATCACATATCGTGATTTAAGAGAACAGGGTTTAGCTACCAAAGAAAACATTAAAAGTACTATTAAAGAAGTCGAAATTTCGCCCTCGTTTCTTGCTTATGCTAAGCAAAGAACTTCGGACATTTTAAACGAAGGCGGTCACCGGAATTATAAAAAGTACAATGGATTTTGTAATAAGTTAGAAGGCTTTTTGAAATCCAATAGAAAGAAAGATTTGCTTTTTGTTGAAGTAACAACCTCTTTCTTGTCGAAATTTGAAGCATACCTTCACTCACTCAAAAACGAAAGAAATCCCGAAGCCGTATTACACCCCAATACCATTGCAATTAATTTGAATATCTTCAAA
>DATGXD010000071.1:0-28837 GCA_035299105.1 Paludibacter sp.
GCATATCCCCGCCACTTTTCAACCAGTTGCTGCATATCGTCGGGCAATTCGCTTTCGAAATGCATGTATTCGCCGGTGGTGGGATGCACAAAACCCAGTGTCTTGGCATGTAAAGCCTGGCGTGGGCAAATTTCGAAGCAATTCTTCACAAACTGCTTGTATTTGGCTGCCGTAGTCCCTTTCAGCACATCGTCGCCGCCGTAACGAGCATCGTTGAACAGTGTATGCCCGATATGCTTCATGTGTACCCTGATCTGGTGCGTGCGGCCAGTTTCGAGGCGGCATTCCACCAAGGTCACATAGGCAAAACGTTCAATCACCTTGTAATGCGTCACGGCATGTTTTGCAAGCGGGTTTTCACCTTCGGGAAACACGGTGAACAGCATCCTGTCGCGCGGGTCGCGGGCCAGTGCGCCTACGATGGTTCCTTCATCTTCCTTCATGCTGCCCCAAACCAAGGCCTGGTAACGCCGCTGTGTGGTTTTGTCGAAAAACTGCTTGCCCAGGTGCGCCTTGGCCTCTTCGGTTTTGGCTATAAGCAACAAACCCGAAGTGTCCTTGTCAATCCGGTGGACAAGCCCAATGCGTGAATCGTTCGGGTCGAAATTCTTGTTGTCCTTCAAATGCCAGGCAATGGCATTGAGCAAGGTTCCATCGAAGTTGCCAAAGCCTGGGTGTACAACCAGATTGGGTTGCTTGTCGACCAGGATGATATCATCGTCTTCATACACAATATTGATGGGGATATCCTGTGGAATGATTTCGAACTGCGAGGGGGGGTAAGCCAATACAATGGTTATGATATCGAAAGGCTTTACACGGTAATTGGATTTTACGGGTTTGCCATTTACCAGGATATTCGCGGCCTCCGCTGCTTCCTGTATCCTGTTCCGCGATGTACTGGCCATGCAGTTTACCAGGTACTTGTCAATCCGCACCATGGCCTGGCCTTTGTCGACCACGAAGCGGAAATGCTCGAAAAGCTCCTGCTCCTCTCCCACTTCATCCAATTCATCATCCATTTTTCCGGATAGCTCTTTCACGAATACAACTTGGTGGGGTTAAAAAAACTGTTCATCGCCTTCGTCTTTCTTTTCATCTTCGTCGAATGTTTTATTCAACAAGGATTTATCGGTCGACAACCAGATGTCGATATGGCTGCCCGTGGGGATAGACTCCCCGGCCGATGGGCTCTGGCGGTAAATAATGTAATCCTCCTCATTGCCCGATGGCTGGACATCATAATTTATTGCCCCGATAACAAACGAAGCTGAAAGGACATCTTCGCGGGCTTCTTCGAGTGTCAATCCTTTCAAGGCAGGTACTTGTGCACCGCTTTCGCCGAGCCCGTTGCCAACAACCAGCACAAGCAAACTGCCTTCCGGCACACGGGTCCCGGGTAAAATGCTCCTGCCCCTGTATTTGACATCTGTGACCAGGTCCTTAAATTCCGAAGGGGTGTATTCAACGCTCCCAACACTTAAACCTACGGCCTTCAGCATGGCATCCGCCTGACGGTAAGACACATCGTTTACTTAGGGCAGTGGAACCTGCCGGACTTGCCGTGAATTGATAATAAGGTAAATGGGCCTGTTTTGCTTGACCGTGGAATTGGCTGCGGGGATTTGCTCGATAATCGTACCCAGCTTCTTGTCCCGGACGTACACCGAATCGACCACCTGCGGATAAAGACCGTGCTTGGCCAGTACCACTTCGGCTTCCTCCACGTACATGCCGTGCAAGTCGGGTACGAGCTCCGACTCGCCATGCTTGGTGTAAAAGTCGATTGCAATCAACGTGCCCCATACCAAAGCAATAAAAATTACAATGGCCAGCAATATGTTTTTCAAGACGAAACCGCCAAAAGTTTCTTTCCAAAATCGTTTAAAGTCCATAACGAGGATTGATTTATCCAGGCCTTACCCGCTTTAATGCTTGATATTAAAGCAAATGCGCCTGGCTTCTAATTGAGGCAAAAATAATGAATTTATCGGGCTTGCAGGGCATATAAACAAAAAAAGTAAAAACTTACTGTAAGCTTTTACTTTCTTTAATTCGTTACCGCAGGATAATTACGCTTTGTGACGGCCTTCGTCAGCAACTGTAAGTTTAGCTCTGCCTTTGGCACGGCGGGCTGCCAACACGCGGCGTCCGTTTGCTGTTGCCATTCTTTCACGGAACCCGTGTTTGTTTCTTCTTTTTCTTTGCGAAGGTTGGAATGTCCTTTTCATTGCGTTAAGTATTTTGCGTTATTATTTTCTGTTCGAGTTTTGGGACTGCAAAAATAGATGTTTTTTTCGAAACTGCAAACTGTTGATAACTTTTTCTTTTAAAAAACATGGGGTTTTATTGAAAATACGGAACGATACCGCCAAAAATCCGGCTCCCTGTTTTTAAGGGATTTCCTGGAATGTATATCCCAGTTTTCCGTTCCGGTAATATAGCTTCATGAAACTGGCGTTGGGAAGTCCATCCAGCAATGCATCCAGGGTGATGTAAGTGGTGTAGCCAAATTCGTTGAACGAGCGTTCGTGATCGTGGCCCGAAATCACGAAATCCACCTTGTATTTCTGGAACAAATCCATCAACACATACAGCTCGTTTACCAAAGGGTTTGCTGATGTTGTGTGCCGGTTCAGGAAAAAATTGACATGCGAAAAGACTATGCAGTTCCGGTAGTTGCTCCTTCCTGCCGCAAGCACGCTTTCAAGCCATGCAAGCTGCTTGTTTCCCAAGGTTCCGTTTCCCGAGTCGAGGCAAATAAAAAGATCTGTTGCTGCATTTGTTTGAATGGTATAACAATACGTTGATGAGCCAAAATAATCAAAATATGTTTTCCAGCCATCGAAATATAAATCGTGGTTGCCAACCATAAGGAAGTTGGGAACTTCGGTGTAGCCGGGCAATTCATTCTTCAACGTAAGATAATCTTTCTTTTTACCCGAAGTGATATCGCCAACCAGCACGAAGGCCGAATTTTCGGCTTTTTTTGATTCGGTCAAAAAAACTTCCAGGTTAGAAACTCCTCCCACATGGCTGTCGGCAGCTACCAGAATCTGGTATTCATCCCCGTTCACAACCAGGTTTTTAAACGGATGCGCCTTGTTCCATTCATCCGAGTGCTCGAAACGGGCATTTGCTCCATCGGTGGAGTATATGAGCCCGATTAAGTCGTAATCGCTGATGCATCCCTGGCAAAAAATGGCCAGGCAAAGCATACCGGATATCCTGCCTAGTTTATTTGCCATACCATGCCTCCTCTCACGCAAAGCCCGAAATAATTAACCCTGATGTTCACCATCCCTGCTTGCATATATTCCAACTCGCTGTATAATTGAAACTTCCTACCGAACTTATAATTCAAATTCAGCAGGAACATGGGGTTTGTTTCTTGCTGGAACAAGTATTGGTTGTAATTGGTAACGCTTATTTCGTAGTTCAATTTCGGCAAAATATTGTCCATGTACGAAATCCTGTACATCAAATTGACCGGCTCCCAAACGCTTGTTTTTACAGAATCGGGAAAATTGTATTTCACGGTTGCTGCACGGTTAAAGCAGTATATCCGTGAATTAAGCCCAAGCGCATACCCGAAATGCGAGGTTTTATAGCTGGCAAGAATTGCAAAATCTGTCTCGTTCAAGTCCGCCGAAAAAGGTTTGAAAAGATAGGTTGCGCCAACATTGAGCTTTCGCCTTTTCAGTTTGAAATCATTCGAGGCGCCTAGTTTTAAAGCTGAAAAAGCATTGCCTTTTGTGGCTGGGATTGTAAACAAGCATCCGGCTGTTGTTTCAAAATTCCCTGATTTCGAGGAAAACCGGCTCGACAAGCTGCCATATGTCCCCGCCGAGGCATAATTGCTGCCAATTTCAATGTATGAATTGTTCGAAATTTGCGAGTTGGCAGGGATTGGAACCCCGTGCAGCAAGCTAAGCGTTAATAAAAAACTGCTTTTAACCGTAAAAAGGTTTTTCCCTACCTGATTCATAAAAATGCCCATTAAAAGTAACCCGCGCATTAATTTAAAACACAGGTTCTAAATTTTACTCTTCATATCAATTTTTACTGAAATTTCTTCACTGTTCCGCAATAACGTGAGCCGAAGCGGGAACCTTGAAGGGGTTTCAAACATTTTCCTCAGTTCGTTGATTGTTATTTGAAATGCTTTTTGTCCGTTTACTTCCAGGATTTGGTCGCCTTCCCGGACACCGGCAATTGAAGCCGGGGAATCTTCCCACACTTTCCATACTTCGGCTTGCGGCACAAAGGGCAATACCTGGGCTACCTCGATCCCGGCAACGTTATACGAAAACATATCCTTGAAATTGCCGTTTGGTTTAAAGTAAAAATGTTTCCCGGCATAATCAACCGCATAGTTGAAACGGCTCAACAACTGGCTGCCAATGGTTCCATCGCGGTCGGAATTTTCGATAATACCCGCAATCGAAGCAGAATCGGGGAATGAAACAACCGGGTTCTTAAGCACGTGCGAACCTATCTGGATTTCGGGGACACGGGCCAGCTTTCCGGTTATTTCGCCGTTAAGCCCCTGCCCTATTATTGTCCTGATGTTTTTGGAAGGAATCTCGAGTGGTTCTTTTTTATAGGTTTGAAACCAGGCGTTGAGCTCGGCGCCGGTATCGATAAGCATTTTTACGGGCCGTTTTTTCCCATTGCCTTCAGTCACGGTGAGCTGAATATACATCTTCCTGCCTTCGACAATTAGTGGGATGTCTTGGTAACCTTTGGGCGGGATAAACGAAGCCCTGTCGAAAAACCGAACCCGCTTTTGGGAATAATCAATGTCCACCACATGGTTGTAAAAAACATCGATGCCGAGCAGGCCGTTGATTCGTGAACCGGTATGTTTCGATAGGTTGAAAATATTTTCCTTCAAGACGAAAATGGTTTTGGGGCTTAGCCTCAGCTTGCCAATGCCGAAGGTATTGTAGTTGCTCGAATATGCTTCCAAGTGTTCGCCACCACCCAGCCCCATCAAGTCTTTCACATCAGAATAGTTCAATGTAATTTGGTCGCCTTCAAACAGTTCGGTAATGATAGTATTCCGTATGCCCGAATCGAGTATCAGGTTCAATGGGGTGGAATTATTGATTTTCACTTTCATCACAACATAAGTCCCTACGGTTTCGAACGAAACCGACTGCACGGGACGTAGCTTCCCAAAAGCAGGTTCAAATGCAATGGAAAAAGCCAACAGGCATACGAAAACCAGCCTGCGGATAGTCTGTTTGCCCAATGCTTGAAAACTAATATGTGTGAAGATATTGCTCATCTTAAAATGATTATCCACAACAGATGTTTCAATTTTCAGATTTTGCGGATTTTGCCCTTTTCCACAAACCAGCCTATGGCCTCTTCGAGGGCTTTTCTGATGTCCGCTTCCGGTAAACCGAGTTCGGCACGGGCTTTGGCGCCGGTGTAATATTCCCGGATAAGCAATTGGCTGGTATTCATCGAGCAAAGGCTTGTCCCGATTCCTAAAGCCCGGAGAATATTACCTGCTCTCCCCATTATGGCCAGCAAGTAACCGGGCAACCCGACAAGGCTTTGCCTGTAATTGCCCACCTGCTGCTGAATCCGGTAAAACTCCCTGAAACTCAAGTTCTCGCCACAAGCAAGGTAACGTCCGCCGTTTTTCCCTTGTGTCAGCGCGTTGCAAACACAGGTTGCAACATCCGAAGCGGCTACAAAGTTTTTGCCGCCTCCCGGAACAAACATCAGCCTTTTCCGGTAACCCGCCAGCAGCAGTTTGCCCGAACTTGGCTTGGTATCGTATTTCCCTACCAGGAACGTGGGATTGATAATGACCACGTGGCGGCCGGGCAGTTCGGATGCTTCCATCATGATTTCTTCGGCGGCAATCTTGCTTTGCGCATACCACGAGGCAGTAAAAGGAAACAGTGCCGGTGAATTTTCATCGCCCGGGTGCTGTTCGTTGCCGTAGCCTATGGTGTTGGCCGTGCTGGCATAAACTATATTTTTAATTTCCAACTCATTGGAAACACGGGCAACCTGTTTTGTCCCTTCAATATTTATTTTCCGGTAATCGTTGTAGCGCCTTAAATTGGTGGCTGTAACGGCTGCCAAATGAATAATGGCATCGCAACCTGCAGCTGCGTTTTTCAATGTTCCATAATCGGTAAAATCACCTTGGTGGACTTCCACCGATTCCAAATCGAAATGGATATCCCGGCAGCTACGGACAACAATGCAGACTGTATGCCTTTGGCTTAATAATTCTGCTACTACATGATGCCCCAACAAACCGTTGGCACCGGTTACCAGTACTTTCATTTTCACGGTTATTAATCCTACAAAAATAGCAAATGTTTCGGCTTTTTGTTTTTGCAAACGGAAAAACTATTAAAATCAATTATCTTTGCCTGAAATTTTTAATCAATGGAGAATAAAGTAGTGCTCATTACCGGCGCAAGCGCTGGAATCGGCTTGTCGGCTGCCATACAGCTTATAAACAGAGGCGCGAAAGTTTATGCCGCTTCGCGCCGTGGGGGAATCGCACAAAAAGCTGGAAACGGCCACGGCGAATTAATCCACGTGAAAATGGATGTGAACAGGGAAGAAGAAATTGCTTCCGTCGTCCAACAGATTGTAAACGAAAACAAACGCCTTGATGCCGTGATCTGCAATGCCGGAAACGGCATAGCTGGATCAATCGAAGACACTTCGGCTGAAGAAACACGCTACCAGCTCGAAACCAACTTTTTCGGCGCCGTAAAAACCATTCAGGCCTGTATTCCAGTTTTCAGGTCACAGGGTTACGGTAAAATCATAGCCACTTCGTCGGTTGCCGGCATGGTGCCTATTCCTTTCCAGGCATTTTATTCGGCCGGAAAAGCTGCATTGATCACCTTCATGCAGGCGCTTTCCATCGAGCTGAAACCCTTTGGCATCCAATGTTGCACCGTTTTGCCCGGCGACACCAAAACCGAATTTACCGCCGCCCGCAAATACACAGCCAAATCACAATTACCCGAATCGGTTTATGCCAGTAAAATGAACACTTCGGTAAAAAAAATGGAACACGACGAACAAAATGGGATGGAAGCCAGCGATGTGGCGGCCGCCATGGTCAAACAAGTTTATGCCAAACGCATGAAACCGCAGGTTGTTCCCGGATTCCAGTACCAGGTTATTTGTGCCCTGTTTAAAATACTGCCTGTCCGTGTGAGTTTGTGGATTGTAGGACTGCTGTATGGATAAAACGAACTCCCATCCCAAAAGGTAGGCTTTAAAGATAATCTTTAAAAATAAGTGTCTTGCATTTTTTGCTGGCACTTATTTTTTTGTCCATTCCATTTGTTTAACCCACTTGTAATACATTTTAAGTTCCTGATTTGTTGTAATATATACAATTACCAACAATTGTTGATAACCCTTGGAACAATATGGAACAGGAAAACCAATACTATGTGGCCCGCACAAAACTTGTCGACAAGCTGCTGGTAAAAGGCATCACCAACAGGGGAGTGCTGGACGCTATCAACCGGATCCCGCGTGAAGCTTTCATGGCAGAACATTTCAGGAATTATGCGTATGCCGACAAGGCATTTTCGATAGGAGAGGGGCAAACCATTTCGCAGCCCTACACGGTAGCTTTCCAGACACAGCTGCTCGACGTCGATCGGGGCGATAAGGTGCTGGAAATAGGTACCGGATCGGGTTACCAATGTGCCGTGTTGTGCGAAATGGGGGCAGAGGTCTACACCATCGAACGCATTGCACCTCTTTTTGAAAAAGCCCGCGATCTGTTGCAGTTGCTGGGTTACAACGCCCATTTGTTCCTTGGCGATGGCTACCAAGGTTTACCTTATTTTGCTCCTTTCGATAAAACCATTGTCACTGCATGCTCCCCCGAGATTCCACCTAACCTCCTGGAACAACTCAAACCCGGTGGAAAACTGGTGGCGCCCATTGGCAACCCCGAATCGCAGCAAATGATACTTGTGGAAAAACTGCCCAGTGGGGGTTACAAGCAAACTGCCCACGGCAATTTTGTTTTTGTGCCCTTGATACATTCGTAACCTATCAACAAATTGTTGAAAACCCATTGAAAACTCTTGATAGAAATATTAAAACTTTATTTGCAATAATCAAAAACGCCATTCCATATCACTTATTCCCAAACATCCAAATTAATAACACCCTTTTTTATAGCCTTTTTTTAACCAGTTTTTTGCAGTTATGAGCATCAATCCCGCAAAAAAGATTCTAACTTTGCAATTATGAACAAGCTGTTGATAAAGTTCATAATATTCTTATTTACAACCATGTATGAAAAATATCCGTGTTGAAATCCTCAATCGGAAACTTTATAACGGATTATACAAGTTTTTTCCCGGAAATTTATCAACCTTACCAACATACCATTATTATCTTCATAAAGTTTTTTGAAAAAATAAAAAGAATATGATAATGAAATTTTGAAAACTCGCGAAAATGGACAAAATACAACTGATTGAAGCAATCAATCAACTCAAGAAAGAAAAAAATGCCGTCATCATGGCACACTATTACCAAATGGGCGATATACAGGATATTGCTGATGTGGTAGGCGACAGTTTGGCACTGGCTCAAAAAGCCGCCCAGACAGATGCCGACATCATTGTGCTTTGTGGCGTTCATTTTATGGGCGAAACAGCCAAAATTCTTTCACCTCAGAAAAAAGTACTTGTTCCTGACCTGGAAGCCGGTTGCTCGTTAGCCGACAGCTGTCCTGCCGACGCGTTTGAAGCATTTACGAAGGCGCACCCCGACCATACGGTTATTTCGTACGTAAACACCACAGCAGCCGTGAAAGCGCTTACTGATGTGGTGGTGACTTCCACCAATGCAAAGAAAATTGTGGATCAGTTCCCCAAAGATGCGAAATTAATCTTTGGGCCTGACAGAAACTTAGGAGATTATATCAACAGTGTCACTGGACGTTCTATGTTACTATGGGACGGAGCGTGCCATGTACACGAGCAATTCTCTGTTGAAAAGTTGGTGAAATTAAAATCGGAACACCCGGATGCGTTGGTTCTGGCTCACCCCGAATGCAAGAAAACCGTGCTGCTGATGGCCGATTTTATTGGAAGCACGCAGGCCTTGTTGAATTATGCAACCAATTCGGATAAACAATCGTTCCTGGTAGCTACCGAAAGCGGAATCCTGCACGAAATGCAGAAGCATAACCCTGGCAAAGAATTTATTCCCGTTCCGCCCAACGACAGTACCTGTGCCTGCAACGAATGCAGCTTCATGCGCCTGAATACCCTCGAAAAGCTTTATAATTGCCTGAAAGATGAATACCCCGAAATTTTAGTGGATGAAGGAATACGGGAAAAAGCAGTGAAGCCCATTTTGAAGATGCTGGAAATGAGCTGAAAATATTGCCTTTCATATATTTTCGCCCTTAAATATTTTATAAAATTGCCGTTGAATCATCAGCGGCAATTTTCTTTATTTGGGATATCTTATTTTTGTGGATAATAACCGAAAATCATCATGTATGTAGTATACAAAATGCGCCGGAACCGTATCCCGAACAAATATTAAAATAACTGGTGGATAAGTATTTATATAAAAGAAAAAGCGGATATTACTCCGCTTTTGCATGTTCCGTTGGAACTATCTTAAACAATTTATCGTTACGGCGTATCAATTCATTGGTTTTAATGGAAAAATATGTCCCTTTTTCCACTCTGTCTACAGGTTTCAATTCAACCCTCATTTCCTGCACGTGGTCTTCGTAAGCGCCGGTTGTTTCGCCGGTTACCAGTATTTCGTTGCCTACTTCCAGGCATTGGGCTTCAAGTAAAAACTCCGCCACTCCCAGTTTGCTGAAATAGTTGGTGCATTTGCCCACATACACTTTCTTATGGGTGGCTTCCGATCCATAGTTCTTGCTCCATTCGCCCAGGCGCTGCCCAAGGTAATAGCCGTTCCAGAATCCACGGTTGAACACCTTGCTAAGGCGGATGTCCCATTCGGCCACTTTCGTGTCGGAAAACGTCCCATTTAGCACCGATTCAATGGCTTCGTTGTAACAACCTACCACCGCTTTCACGTATTCGGCCCCGCGCGCCCGACCTTCGATTTTGAAAACACGCACGCCGGCCTTCATCATTTCGTCTACAAATCCAATGGTTTTCAAGTCTTTTGGCGACATGATGTATTCGTTGTCTACCTCCAGTTCAATTTCCGAATCCTTGTCTTTCACCGTGTAGCCCCGGCGGCAAATCTGGTTGCATGCACCACGGTTGGCCGATACGTTTTTTTCATGAAGGCTGAGGTAACATTTACCCGAAACGGCCATGCAAAGCGCCCCGTGGCAGAACATTTCGATTCGGATTAGTTCACCGCTTTTACCCTTGATATTATCTTTTATTATGGCGTCATAAATTTCGGATACCTGTTCCATATTCAGTTCACGGGCCAGTACCACCACATCGGCAAACTGTGCGTAAAACTTCAATGATTCCACGTTTGAGATGTTCAGCTGGGTGGACAAGTGTACTTCTACGCCTACGCTGTTGGCATACATCAGTGCAGCCACATCGGCGCAGATAACGGCCGAAACTTTCGATTCTTTAGCTACATCAATGATTTCGCGCATCAAAGCAAGGTCATTATCGTATAGAATGGTATTGACCGTGAGGTAGCTTTTTACGTTGTTTTCGTTGCAAATACGCACAATTTCGCGCAGGTCATCAGTGGAAAAATTACTACTGGATTTACTGCGCATGTTCAGCTTTTCGATGCCAAAATATACCGAATCGGCACCCGCTTTAATTGCGGCCGAAAGGCTTTCCCACGATCCGGCAGGAGCCATGATTTCAATGTCTGATCTTACAATCCCCAATCCGTCAGTTGGTGGAAAATTGGATTTGGTATCGTTTTGTTTATTTTCTTTATTCATTTTTTTATGAAATATATTAAAATAGTTCGCTCTCAACTCCTTTTTAGGGGTTAGAGTACTTAGGTGTCAGTTTACTTATTTGGAAGCTGATTCCGGCCCTGATTTGATGGTATGGAAAATCTCTTAACCCGTATTGATATTGGGCAAAATAATCTATTTTATGTGTGATAAAAGTAAATTTAGCTGCATAAACCACGGGCATATCACCGTAGTCACCCCCTGGATTTAACGGTGTGTAGGTATGAATCCATCCCCAATAGCCCGAAAGCGTGTTTTCCAGTTTCCAGTTTTGGTTAGCCAGTATGATTTTTCCGCCGTACATGGGTGCATCGTCCTGTAGGCTGCCGGTGGTTTCCCAACACATAAAACCAAGGTTTGCCACTCCGCGTATTTCGCTGATAACCTTGCTTTTGGTGTAAAATGATTTTGCAGCTTCCAAATCGAAATAATAGCCGGGGGTGTCGAAATAGCGTCTGGATTTATAGGTTTTTGCCGATGCGGTTTTTAAGGTGCTATTTAGTATAACACTCAAGAAGTGATTTTGTTCATTCAACAAGCGGATTCTTGTCTGGACATATAAATCCCCACTTTCTTTGCCTTCGATGGCATTGCTTCCACGGGACTGCATTATTTCAGGGGTAGTTTTGTAGTGCTCGAGAACCGATGACCATATTTTCAGCGAAATCCGTTGGGGTAGGAGGGGGATTTCTATTTTTGCGTACCCGTTTTTGGTTTGGTCGCCAAACCCGAAGTAATAATCGCCCATTAAGCTAATGGTTGTTTTGGCCGGGATACGGGCATCGGCAAATTCGGGTACCGGATTGGCATTGGGACCAAACCAGGCGGTTGAATATTTTACGGATTGAGCGTAACCTATTTGTATTGAGCAGAATATCAAAGCAATGCACGTTATTTTTTTCATTAAATTTTGAATAAAAAATTTTGTTGCAAAGATACGCAATTCAATTGTACCTTCAAGTATAAGCTTCAGGCTTATCCCCCGGACATTCATTTGTCCGGGGGATTATGACTTACTTGCCTTTGGTCAGGTATGCCTGAATCAATTCTTTTTCCCGGTCTGTTATTTTAGCCTTAGGCGCCATACTGTCCATCCATTTGGCCCACCCGGCTTTATTGTATTTTTCGGGTAAATACAAAGTGTGGCAACTGCTGCATTTGCTTACATACAATGCCCTTCCTTTTTGTAATTCTTCCATGTTGGCGTTGCTGGCTACATTTTCCTTCGAAGGTATGTAAAGGGCCGATGAACAGGCAATCAACAGGCTAGTTCCTATCGCAGCGAAGGCTGCTATTATTGTTTTATAAAGCATAAGATAGAAGCAATCTGCATTGTATTTTTTCAAATTCGTTCAGGTTCAGTGTGATGTTAGCATCATTTCCCCTGAACGATTTTAACTGGGGCAAAATGCTGAAATTTATAAAGAAATTGTCCTGAACATACGACAAGCCCAAACCGGCGTAAAGCGCGCTGTGTTCCAGTCCGTTTTCTGTAAACACATTTCTGAATGCACTTTCCATCGTCAGGTTGAATCGGCGGTTCAAGGAATAGGCGGTCGAAAAATTAAAATCCGCCTTGTGTTCCTCGGCCTCCAGCTCAAATTCAGACCCATTGTATCCCGGTTCCAGTTCCATTTCGTAAATGATGTTTGCAGCCAGTGTTACGGCTCCGATTTTTTTGTCGACGATAACCTTGCCTTCCAGTTCATATTCGTTGGTTCCAATCCCATATTCGCCATATAAAGCTAGTCCGAAAGGATTTGCCACAGGGTCCATGAGTTTATACTTCCACTCATTCGAAAAACTGATTTTATTTTCGTTGGCCAGCGAGTAACTGCCATTGCTGCCAACCCCCTTTGTCTTGCTTGTCAGGTTCAAGTAAAAGGCTGTCTGTAGGTTTTTCCCAAGTCCAACTTCTAACTCGGTGCGATGGTCTAGCCTTGAAAAATATTCCGTTTTACCTGTCCTCAGGGTGTTCCATACTTCAATTTCACGTTGTCCCTGGTTTAATACGCCGCTCTGGTAGGTATAGGTGAATATCCTGTCCTGTGCGTTCATTACCAGGGGTATTGCTACCAAGCATGCAGCTAAAAGATTTTTTGTAACATTTTTTTTCATTTTTTTTTTGTTAGAATTATTACTATGAATTTGAAATGCAAATTAACTGATTTTAAAAATTATCCACAATCGCAACATGTAGGTATTCTCTGTCAGTTTTTTTCCAAATCATCCCAAATGGATGCTAATCCAGCATATACCGGGTTAAATTATTCACCATATTTGCGGCACCTCTTGTATTGTATGGGCGAATGCGCCCTCAATTGCTTTGTGTCAATAAAAATTTTACCTTTGCATATATTTTTGCATAAACATGAAAATTTCAAACATAGAATTTCCCGAAAAACCACTGTTTTTAGCTCCCATGGAGGATGTCACCGATCCGGCTTTCCGCCTCTTGTGCAAGCGTTTTGGTGTCGACATGGTATATACGGAATTCATTTCGGCGGATGCTTTGATCCGTAGCGTGAAACGCACCGAACAAAAACTGACAATATACGAAGAAGAGAGACCCGTGGCCATACAGCTTTACGGGCGCGAACCCGATGCCATGGCCGAAGCTGCACGAATTGCCGAAGAAGCTAATCCCGAACTTATCGATTTGAATTTTGGTTGTCCGGTAAAGAAGGTAGCCGGCAAAGGGGCAGGAGCGGGGTTGCTGCGCGATATACCTAAAATGTTGCAAATTACCTCAGAAGTTGTGAAGGCGGTCAAAGTTCCCGTTACGGTTAAAACCCGTTTGGGCTGGGACGATGACAATAAGGTTATTGTTGGCCTGGCTGAGCAATTGCAGGATTGTGGCATTGCTGCACTGGCTATTCATGGCCGCACACGCTCCCAAATGTATAAAGGCGATGCCGACTGGACATTGATTGGAGATGTGAAAAACAACCCGCGCATGCACATTCCGATTATCGGGAACGGGGATGTGGCTACCGCCGAGCGTGCTGCCGAGTGTTTTGACAAATACGGGGTTGATGCGGTGATGGTTGGGCGTGCGGCCATTGGCCGTCCGTGGATTTTTGCCGAAATGAAGCAGTATTTCCAAATTGGAGGAAGCCATCCTGTCCTCTCGTTCGATGAACAAAAAGCTATTTTGAAAGAACATGTCATCGCTTCGGTAAAATGGCTCGATATTGATGTAGAAACCCCTATCGAAAGTGTTTTCAACCAGCGTTTGAAGGGAATTATCCATAGCCGGCGCCATTTGGCTGCTACACCTGTTTTCAAAGGGATTCCCCATTTCAAGGAAACGCGCATTGCCATGCTCCGTGCCGAAACGTTGAATGAGCTTTTCAACCTCATCGATTCAGTTAAGGAACCACTTCCTGCTTTATGATATTAAAATTTTCAATTCAATAACTCATTTTTTTATGTATGAAAAAATATTTAGTACCAATTATTGCTTTAACGCTTATGGCCACTGCGTGCAATAACCAAAAAGACACCCGTGCTGCGGGTATTTTACCTGAAAACCTCGATACTACAGCTGTTCGGGGTGCAGACTTTTACCAGTACGCTTGTGGCGGCTGGATGAAAAACAATCCGCTTACGGGCGAATACTCGCGTTACGGGAATTTCGACAAACTCACCGAGAACAACCGCAAGCAACTCAAGGGGTTGATTGAGGAAATTGCTTCAAAACCTGCTGCTAATGGTTCTGTCGAACAGAAAATAGGTGACCTGTACAAGCTGGCCATGGACAGTATTAAGCTCAATGCGGACAAGTTTTCGCCCATTACGCCTGAATTGAAGCGGATAGCTGCTGTCAAGCAAGTTTCGGAGTTATCGGAATTAGTACCTGAACTAATGCTCATGGGCGTTGATGCCTACTTTACCGTATATGTCGATTCGGATCCCATGAACAGTTCGCAGTACCTCGCCCAGATTTACCAAAGCGGAATAAGCCTCGATGAACGGGATTATTACCTTGATACTGACAGCCAGACCACTAAAATCCGCCAAAAATACAAGGAGCATATTGTAAAGATGTTCCAGTTAACAGGGTTTACGCCCGAAGTAGCCAAAAAGAATATGGATGCCGTCATGCAAATTGAAACCCGCCTGGCAAAAGCGGCTTACGATAAAGTGAAATTGCGCGATCCGCGGGCTAACTACAATAAAATGACCATTGATGAACTTAAAAAGCTGGCTCCAAATATCAATTGGGATGTTTACCTGAAAGCATTGGGGCTTCAGTCTATCAAGCATATCAGTGTTTCACAGAAAGAATCGTTGGTTGAAGCTGCCAAGATTATTGCCACGGTTCCTTTGGAAACTCAGATTGCTTATTTGCAATGGAAGGTTATTGATGAAGCGGCTTCATACCTGAGCGACGATCTTTATGCCCAGAATTTCGATTTCTACGGTAAAACCCTTTCGGGTAAAACCGAGCCTTCGCCACGCTGGAAACGCGCTGTAACTACCGTTGACGGTGCTTTGGGAGAAGCGGTAGGGCAGATGTATGTTAAGAAATATTTTCCCCCTGCTGCAAAGAAGAGGATGTTGAAACTGGTTCATAACCTACAAAAAACGCTTGGGGAACGTATACATGGATTGACCTGGATGAGCGATTCTACCAAGGAGAAGGCTGTCGAAAAGTTGAATGCATTCTATGTGAAAATCGGCTATCCCGACAAGTGGAGGGACTATTCCTCGCTTAAAATCAACAAGGATTCATATTACGCCAACATCCAGCGAGCAAGCCGTTTCGAAGCAGAATACAGGTATGCACGTGCCGATAAACCGGTCGACAAAGCTGAATGGCTTATGACACCCCAAACAGTGAATGCATATTACAATCCATCTACCAACGAAATTTGTTTCCCGGCAGGTATTCTCCAGTATCCGTTCTTCGACATGAGCGCCGATGATGCGTTCAATTATGGAGCTATCGGGGTGGTAATAGGCCACGAAATGACACATGGTTTCGACGATCAAGGTCGTCAGTTCGACAAAGATGGTAACCTGAAAGACTGGTGGACACCCCAAGATGGGAAGCAATTCGATGCACGTGCTAAAGTTATGGCTGATTATTTCGATGCCATTGAAGTTGCTCCGGGAGTACATGGAAACGGTAAGTTCACCTTGGGCGAAAACATTGCCGACCACGGTGGTTTGCAGATTTCTTATCAAGCATTTAAAACCGCAACCAAGGATGCACCGCTCAAAGTTATTAATGGATTTACCCCCGAACAACGTTTCTTCCTGGCTTATGCGGGCGTTTGGGCGGCAAATATCCGTCCCGAGGAAATTTTACAACGAACCAAAACTGATTCCCATTCCCTGGGTAAATGGCGTGTCAATGGCGCTTTGCCACACATTCAGGCATGGTACGATGCTTTCGGAATTAAGGAAGGAGACCCGCTCTACCTGAAACCTGAAAAACGGGTGAGTATCTGGTAATTTTTCAAACTTACAAAATCTCTTCTTCCATTCTAACAGCAAGGGGAGGTAATAATGAAATAAGGCAGAACCTCATCGTCTGCCTTATTTTTTTTGCGGCTGTAGTGCTTTTTACTCCCGCTTATTTTTCTGAAATTGATAGGTTTGCCGTGCAACCTGATCTCTTCTTCACGGCTTTGTTTCCGAGCCGCCTTTACTTGTTCCAAAATGGAATCCTTCTTCTTCTGTTTCATTCTATATATCTAAAAAGTACCTGTATTTAATCACCACATTATCCTATCATCACATTCCGTGTGCCGTTTTCCATTTCTTCAATTTCAACATCCACCGTCCAATCGGGTAGGAGGGGGGCTATGTTTTCCGACCATTCGATAAAGCAAAGGTTCCCGCTATACAAATATTCTTCAGCACCAAGGTCGAGCGCTTCCTGTACCTTTTGGATTCGGTAGCAATCGAAATGATAGATAACCCTGCCATCATCAGCCATGTATTCGTTAACTATCGAGAAGGTGGGACTATTAACTGTTTCTTTAACACCCATTGTTTCACAAATCGCTTTTATAAAAGTTGTTTTTCCGGCACCCATTTTTCCGTTAAATGCAAAAACTGTTCTATCGCCTATTTCTTCTATAAATTTCAGGGCAGTTTCGTGAATGTTTTCAAGTGACTTTATCGTGAATGTTTTCATTTTTTAAAATTCTTTTTTTGGATACTATAGTTTTAGGTATGGTGTAAAAATAGAGCTTTTTCCTTGCCATAATTGTGGCAAAAGGTACAATGAAAATAATTTATTCAATTCTCAGGACTTCAAATCCTTACTGAAATACTCGTAAATTATTGAACCCCTGGAAGTTCCAGCTACTTTTGATAATTCTTCCAACGAAGCGTTTTTAATTCGCTTTACGCTTTTGAAGTGTTGCAGCAAGTCATTTTTTGTTTTTTCTCCAATTCCGGCAATTGTATCAAGCTCCGAAGCTATTTGTGCCTTGCTCCGTTTGTCTCGATGGAAAGCTATCGCAAACCGGTGGACTTCTTCCTGGATGGTAGCCATAAATTTAAACAATGGGTCGGTTACTTTCAGTCCCACTTCCTGTGGAGGAAACCCAAACAGTAATTCACGGGTTTTATGTTTATTGTCTTTTGCCAGTCCTGCAATTGGGATAAACAAATTTAGTTCGTCCTCCACTACCTGCCTGATGACTTCCATTTGCCCGACACCACCATCGGCAATAATCAAGTCGGGTAGGGGAGTTCCCTCGTCAACCATACGCAGGTAACGCCGCCGCACCACCTCTTTCATCGATGCATAATCATCCGGGCCACTTACAGTTTTGATTGTATATTTACGGTAGTCGCTTTTCGATGGCCGTGCTTTTTTAAAAACAACGCAGGCAGCCACCGCATCCGAGCCCGAAATGTTCGAATTATCGAAACACTCTATCGTTAGCGGTGTTTTTTCCAAATGCAACATTTCTTGCAAATTTTTCAATAATTGGATTCCTCGTTGTTCAGGGTTCAACTTTTCCGTCTGCTTCAGTTTCTCCAGTTTAAATTGCTTGACATTTTGCATTGCCAGATCCAGTAATTTTTTACGGTCTCCTCGTTGTGGTACAATTATCGAAGCATGCTTTATTTTATTGTTAATTTCAAATGGCACCACAATTTCCTTCGAATTACTTTTCAATCTTTCTCGAAGTTCGAGTATTGCAAGTGGAAGTATTTCAGTTTTGTCTTCATCAATGCGTTTGCGGTATTCAATAGTGTATCCTTGGATGATTGCACCCTTGGAAATACGAAGTATGTTAATATAAGCGCCACTTTCATCTTCATCGTAGCCAAATACATCCGTGTTTTCCACAACACTATTTGCAATAATTGATTTGGCTTTGTAATTTTCTATGAGTTCATATTTTAACTTCAATTCCTGTGCTTGTTCAAATTTGTATTCCGAAGCTAGTTTTTTCATTTGTTCCAGCAACATTTTGCTAATCTCATTCGCATCGCCTTGGATTATTTGCCGGATATGGTCAATATTTTTCCTGTAATTTTCCACCGTATCCCTTGCTTCGCAAGGACCGGTACAGCGGTGCATGTGGTATTGCAGGCACACTTTAAATTTGTGTGCAGCAATATTATCTTTTGTCAATGGAAGATTGCAAGTTCGGATAGGGAACAAATCATGGATAATTTCCAGCAATGAATTTATAGTATAATTCGAACTATATGGTCCAAAATACTGTGATCCATCTTTCAGTATATTGCGTGTTTTAAAAACTCGTGGAAATAATTCGTTTGTGATGCAAATGCTCGGGTATCCTTTTCCATCTTTCAACAGAATATTATAACGCGGTTGATACTCCTTTATAAAATTGTTTTCAAGCAATAATGCATCCTCTTCCGTTTCCACAATGATATGTTTCACCGATGCTATGTTCCGTACAAGCTGATTCGTTTTGGTGTCCTCATGGATTTTATTGAAGTAGGACGATACCCTTTTTTTCAGGTTCTTTGCTTTTCCAACATATATTATTTCTTCCTCTGCATTAAAGTACTGGTAAATTCCCGGCTTGTTTGGCAAGGCGTTCACTTGTTCTCTTAATGTTTGGTTCGTTTTCATAGTTTTCTTTTTTGTTGCTACAATAAACAACTTGCTTCTATTATTGTTTTTGTGTTTCACGTGAAACACAAGCGAATGTATTGTTGAAAGCTAGATTCTGTTTCTCCTTCTGTCTCTGCTTGTTATCTATAAATTGTTTCACGTGGAACAGTCCAAACAATCCAAAATATCCGTTTTTATCGGCCCAATAACACCAATAGTATATTTACGTCGCTGGGTGAAATCCCCGGAATTCTACTGGCTTGCCCAATGGTTTCGGGGTCGATTTTATTGAGTTTTTGCCGGGCTTCCGTCGATAAGGATTGTACTTCGGCATAATTTATTCGTCCGCGAAGGTTGATATGATCGAGGCGGAGGAGTTTTTCGGCAATCAGTTTTTCGCGTTCAATATAGCCCGCGTATTTCAATAGAACTTCGGCTGCTTCCACTATTTCCTCTTTTCTTGTTCCTAATTCATCGATTTTTTCCTTCAAGGCAGGTACTGCATCGGAGAGTGATTCTATTCCCAGCTGAGGGCGTAAAACCAAGTCGCCCAACTTGCAACCGTGCTTTAGTTCCGAGGAATCTTGTGTGGAGAGGAAACTGTTTATTGCAGTTGGTTTTACCGACGTGGTATTAATGAATTCTATTAATGATTTTTGTTTTTCCTTTTTTTCGTTGAGCTGGTCAAAACGGTTGCTTTTTACCAACCCAAGAGAATAGCCTTTTTCAGTCAACCGCATGTCGGCATCATCTTGTCGCAGAATGAGCCGGTATTCAGCGCGGGAAGTAAACATGCGGTAGGGCTCATCCACGCCCTTTGTTACCAAATCGTCGATGAGTACGCCAATATAGGCTTCATCGCGCCCCAAAGTAAACTCGGTTCCTCCGTGGCAATTTATATGTGCGTTGATGCCGGCAACCAATCCTTGTCCGCCTGCTTCTTCATAGCCTGTGGTTCCGTTTACCTGCCCGGCAAAAAATAGGTTTTTGATAATCTTCGTTTCCAACGTATGTTTAAGTTGCGTAGGGTCGAAGAAATCATACTCGATGGCATATCCCGGGCGGAATAACTGGGCGTTTTCAAGGCCGGGAACTGTGTGTATAGCTGCAATTTGGACTTCGAGAGGGAGTGAGGATGAAAAACCATTCAGGTAGTATTCCTGTGAATCGACACCTTCGGGTTCGAGGAAAAGTTGGTGGGATATTTTGTCGGAAAAAGTTACTATTTTGGTTTCTATACTTGGACAATAGCGAGGACCAATACTTTGAATTTGCCCGTTGAAAAGGGGAGAATCTGCCAATCCTTTACGGATTTCATCGTGCGTTGCTTCGCTGGTATTTGTTATCCAGCAACTCATTTGCTTTAGTTCCCGGTTTACGTCTTCAAGGAAAGAAAACTTGTGGAAGTCATTTTCTCCCTTTTGTTCGGTCATTTTCCCAAAATCAATAGTGCGGCCATCAATCCGGCAAGGAGTCCCGGTTTTCATCCTGTCAGCGATGAAACCGATGTTTTTAAGCTGTTCTGTAATGCCTGTGGAAGCAGGTTCCGAAATGCGTCCTCCTACGAGTTGTGTTTTTCCAAAGTGCATCAATCCGCCCAGGAAAGTACCGGCGGTGAGTATGACTGTCTTGCAGCGGAAATGTACTCCGAGTGTCGACTCTACCCCGGTTATTTCACCATTTTCGATGATGAGTTGCTTGACAGTGTCCTGCCACAAGAAAAGGTTGGGAGTGTTGGTAACAGTATGTATCCATTGCTGGATAAACTGATGCCTGTCGCTTTGCGAACGGGGACTCCACATTGCCGGACCTTTCGATCGGTTGAGCATACGGAACTGGATGGCGCTCCGGTCAGTAATAATCCCCATTTGTCCGCCGAGGGCATCTATTTCACGAACAATCTGCCCTTTGGCAATTCCGCCCACTGCCGGGTTACAGCTCATTTGCCCGATTTTATTCATGTCCATGGTTATGAGCAAAGTTCTTGAACCCATATTGGCAGCTGCGCAGGCTGCCTCGTTTCCGGCGTGGCCTGCACCGATTACAATTACATCGTACTTAAAATCCATTCTGATATTTGATAGCTTTAGCAATTTAGCTTGCAAAGTTATAAAATTGCAAGCACTTATGAATCAGTTTTTGTGGGTTTAGTATTTGCTTGTAGTTGTTCATAATCGTTGTGAGTTGAAGTTGTTGACTTAAAAGACGGTTTTACGACTGCTTTTTTATGAAACAGGTCTTGATGGTTGGCATGGAGTATTTCAAATAAATATGCCCTTGGCTTTTCAGGCAAAAGGCATAAGTGTTAAAATACCAAAATATTGGTTCGCGTTCTTTTCCTGTCATGTTCTATCACGCAATTATATTTTCACGCGAAGGCGCAAAGAGCGTCAAGGAAATTTTATAATGCCCTAGCGAGTTATAATTCAACAGGAAATGCCTGGGAAGCTCGCTTGTTTCATCCAGCCAATAGATATGGACTTTTTTCATTGCTCGTTTCCCATACTACGAATAAGGCTAAATTTAATATATAGTATATACATTCGCCAATTTTTAGATATTAACTAATTCGGAAATTGAAAAGGCCGTTTCATTTTTCCCTCACTTTTTCTTGGAAGGAGGTTCATTTTTTCAACCAGGCACATTTAGTTAAAATACATTCGATTCCTATCGTTTTCTTGTAAAAAATGGGTGTGAATGAATACTATATTTTGCTATATAATTACTATTCGTATTGTATACCACTCTATTACAATGTAATACGTTTTCATATAATAATTGTTTCGTGTTCGTTGTCCAATGTGATTTTTTCAAATCGTATATATTCGTTATTATCAGGTGTTTATAAATATGCTTAAACATAAGTTTCAATATATTACCAATTGGCGATGAAATTATTTTTGAAAAAATATACTATTTAATAATTTATTTTACCTTTGTGAAACCTCTCCCTGTCTTGTCCAATGAATTAGCCGGTTCGTATGCGAGCCACATAAACCCCAGTTACAAAAAGCCTTAAATTTGATTTTGCCATGGATAATGCACATCTTGAACTCACCGAAGATTACAAAAAATTGAAACTGCAATATGAATACCTGAAAAAGGAATTCTCGGAATTGTACATGCAGAAAACAGAGATGCTTACCTATACCGAAAGCTATCTTAATGCCATGTATATTAAATTTATAGGGCAGCGTCAATACCGTAAATTTTGCATGAATGTGGAGTTGTTGCAAATCAAGCAACGCATACAACTTATCCAGGGATACCTCAACCGGAACGAGAAGCCTGATTTGAGCGCCATTGACCGGGAGATTGAAAAACGATTTGAAGCATACCGTGAAAAGCTGCATGCAGAATCCCAGAAAATACTGGCAGCTAACGCCTACTTGAAAAGCGATTTTTTGCCCGACGATATAGTTGGGAAAATCAAGGACGTGTACAGGCTTATTGTGAAAAGATTGCATCCCGACTTGAATAAAAACTTGACGGAATGGGGGAAAGACTTGTTTGTAAAGGCGCAGGCGGCATACGATTTGTGTGACTTGCAGACTTTGAACGAGATATTGCTTAGCCTTGGGACGGATGTTTCGGCAAAAATACCTTCGGAGGCATTGAGCCTGAAGACATGCGTGGAAAAGCTGGAAGAGAATGTGGGTAAACTGAAGAGGCAGATTGAGAAACTAAATATTCAATTCCCCTTTATCTATGCCGAAAAACTGAATGACACGGCCTGGGTGGAAAAAGAGCAGAAGGTAATTGATACTGAAATTGGGGTACTGGAAAAGGAGATTGAAAAGTTGAGCGAATACATGCTTTTGTTACAAACATGGAAACCAGAATTATTAAATTGAATCCTGGATTGCTCGCCTTGATAGGCAGTGGTGTGGAAGCCCTTATCCCTTTCATGCGCGAGATAGCCTTTGCAACCTCATGGATTTTCGGGGGATATAGGAAATGAACCGGTAAATGCCAGGCAATCACAAAGAAAAATTGCCACGGGACTTTCGGACCGCGGCAATTTTATTATTATCCTTCGTGGGGATTATGTTTCCTGAAATAAACTCCCATCAGGAATTTTCATTCTGCTCATTCCTTTCGGAGCGTTTCGTACGTTTGTCTTCCCTTTTTTCCTTCAAGGAGCGCTGTGGTTCCTTTTTGGTGTTTTTCTGTTGATTTTCTGCTCGTGCCATGATTTCTAAATTTAGAGTTCATTATAATCAACTATTTGAAACCCGAAAAGGTTCAAATCCATGGCATTGAGGAAGTGTGATTTAAATGGATATTACCTTTTATAACAATAATTCAGTTGACAGCCGGGCTATTTATTTCTTAATGCTTTTATCGAAACAGTCCTGGAAAAAGAACATCTGGTATTGGATGGCGTTCGTCCAGTATTCCCAGGTGTGGCTTCCCGGGCGTTCGGTATAATCGTGGTCGATACCGAGCGACATTAGCCGGCGGTGCAATGCGCTGTTGATCTGGTAGAAGAAATCATCCACGCCACAATCGATAATCATATCCAGTTCTTTGTTTTTCAGACTGGTTACCATGTTTATTACCGAGCGGTCGTCCCATTCCGAGGGACTGGCTTCGATAGTCCCAATCCGCTTTGCAATGTCGTATTTTTTGGTGGAAGTCCGCAAATCGACACCACCGCTCATGCTGCCGGCATGTGCAAATAAATTTTTATTCCGTATGGCGAGATATAAAGCTCCATGGCCGCCCATGCTGTGGCCGGTGATGGCACGGCCCGTCCGGTCCGGAATTGTCGAATAATGGACGTCTATGTAAGGCAGCAAGTCTTGGATAATATAACTCTCGTATTGGAATTCGGGGTCGATTGGGCTGTCGAAGTACCAGCTGCTGAATCCGCCATCGGGGCAAACGATAATCATTTGGCGGTCGGTGGCAATTGACTTGATGGAAGGGACGGTTTTCACCCATTTGGCATAGTTGTCGCTGTAACCATGCAGTAGATACACCACAGGATAGCGTTTTTTTACGTTGTAATTTTCGGGGACAATCACCACGTTTTTGATTTCCTTCTTCATTTTGGTGGAAAAAACCGAAACCGTGTCGACTTGTACACGCGAGAATGCTAGTTGGGAAACCACCAGCAGGGTGAGCATGAAATTAATGCGTTTCATAAAACAGGATTATTTATTAAAATTTGATTCACAATGGCAATTTCGTGTACTGTGTGATGCTTGGAAGCAGATGCAGTCGCAAAGATAAGGATTTACAGTTGAATTGAATAACCACGGACAACCCATAAGAGTGAATAAATTTAAATATCATTAAAAGTTATTCTGGACATCCGTTTGGAAATGAACGTTCCGGAATTATTTGTGTCTTTTTTGTACCTTTGCAAAAAAATACAAAATCATCCCTGTTTTTGCATATAAATAACCAATAAATACAAAATCTTATGTTCAAAACAAACCAATACTTCGATGGCAAGGTAGTTTCCATTGGGTTGGATTCGGCCGAAGGAACGGCAACAGTAGGTGTGATGGCTGCCGGTGAGTATGAGTTCGGAACTTCGACGGTGGAAATCATGACCGTTGTCTCAGGCGAGCTTCTAATTATGCAACCAGGTGAAACAGAATGGAAAAGCTACAAGAAATTCGAAAGCTTCGTGGTGGCCAAGGATGTGAAGTTCAAGGTTAAATGCGAGGTGGACACGCCCTATTTGTGCTTGTATAAGTAAAAAACGAACAACTAACCCTTGGAGGGTAGGCTTATTGGAAATCATATGTATTCCATTCTTTTTGTTTGCCTCGGGAATATCTGCCGCTCGCCGATTGCCGAAGGAATTTTCAATCATATCCTGGAGCGCGAACAGGCTGCATCCGGCTTCAATATCGATTCAGCGGGACTGCTCGGTTACCACGAAGGAGAGCTGGCCGACAGCCGCATGCGGTTCCATGCCGGTAAGCGCGGTTATGAGCTTACACACCGTTCGCGTCCGGTAAGCGTGTCCGATTTCGACCGCTTCGACATGATTATCGGGATGGACGAAGAAAACATCGCCGGGCTGAAACGGTTGGCCCAAACCAGCGAGCATGTTTCGAAGATTTACCGCATGACCGACTTTTGCCGGAACATTGAAGCTACACACGTGCCCGACCCGTATTACGGTGGCGACCAGGGTTTCGAGCATGTGATTGATCTGCTTGAGGATGCTTGTGAGGGGCTGTACGGGGAATTGAAAGAAGAAAGCCTGTCCCACAAAGCTACTGAGAAAGTATCCCGTATATAAAAGCACGCAGCAAAAAATGCAGGATATAAGAGCCTGCTTTTGCTGCTTTTTTTATACCTTGGAATGTTTAAGCAGTGTGCTTGTATGTTAATAGCATGACTTCGGGATAAAGTTCCCTGTGCATTTTATATTTATACAAGTCCGAAGGACTTGAATGTGATTAACCACGGGGGAAACCCGTGGGCAGGCAACCCACAGATCCGGAGCCCGGAGGAGTTCAATACGTAATTACCTGATGTTGATCCCCGTCCCTTCGGATATATCCTATACTTTAAATGTATAAAAGTTGCGCGCCGCCACCGGGATTACAAATTCTACCAGCCAGTACCAAGCTCTACCCCCGCTAGCACCGGTTTGTAACTTGTGTTATTCAAATAGAAAGTTTTCTTATCTTTTTCTGTATTAGCACGGTTCACAGAACCGCGCTAGCGGGGAGTATTCACCATTTTCCATCCAATATTTTAGAAACCATTGCTTGATCTACAAGCTCTCATCCATATAACGCCAAATCTGACACAATACGATTCTTTCACCGGAAGCATCATAGGAATAATTGTCAGAATCAGAATTTTAATAATTATAAAATACCCAGAATTCCGAAAATTAAAAAAATATATAATGCTGATATCTATCGGCAGATTCAGACAGTAGAAAATGGTGAGCATACACCCACCATTTTTCATTCTACTTTTGCAAACCATTATTGATTTACCCTCGCTGCCGCGCGATTGCATCGCGTGGTAAATAACTTTAAATCAATATAATATCAAACAATCCTTTTTCTCCGGCATAATCAATAGCACTGCTGTATACATAGTGTTCGGGTCTAAATACCAACCCTTCTTCAACCGGATTATTGTGAATATAATTCAGCTTCTCATCGATTACCTTGTTACTCCAGAGTTCTATGGGCTTATTGTCGTACCTCCATACCTCCTACCTGATATTGTTTTACATTGGACGAACTTTTCCCTGCTTCCTCAAATTTATTGAGTAACCATTCCTTCCTGCTTTCCTGCGGATTCTCTTTTATGGCTGCTACTATAGCCTTACTGGTAAAACGCTTGAAACTTCCCAGTATCAATTCCGGCTTTTCTTCCTTGATGCTGCTAAATATCAAATGAACATGATTGGTCATCACGCACCAGGCATAAATCTCCATTCCTTTCTCCTTCTGGCAATACCGCAAACTATCAAGAAGTATATCCTTATATTCATTCCTTGTGAATAATACATCAATCCACTCAACGACTGCAAAACTGACAAAATATACTCCTTCGGGATTGCGGAATTTATAATTTCTACTCATTGCAATTGTTTTTTTGAATAGCTTTAATTGCTTGCCTTACATACTTGCCACGCGATGAAATCGCGCGGCAACGGGGACGCTATGCCGAACTTACGCGCCAACTACGCTACGCCGAACAGAGCGAACCGTATCTTGAACGCCAGCGAATACATGCTACCGGCGATAGTATAAGTACCGAGAATATTTACGACAAAACGACCGGCTTGCTTCAAAGCATTGTGCGCAATGGCGAAACAACCGTTTATACGTATGACGGACAGCATCGGGTAAGTAGTATAGAGATAACAGATAAACACAAGCAAAGCTTCGTGTACGACAACTGGGATCGTGTAACATCTACTACCGAAGTGATCGGAGACAAAACTTTTACTACTTCCAGATCGTATGATGATTTTGGACGAATATCCCGTGAAACATTCCCGAGTAAGTATTATACCGAAAACAAATACGACAAATACAGCAATCTGATAGAAGTAACAGACAGTAAAAATCGCAATATCCGAACTTTGCTTGAAGAAAACGCGAAGGGTCAAACGGTGCGGGTATCAAAAGGAGGAAAGGAAACTACGTACGGCTATAATGCATTAGGCCTTACTACCAGCATAGTGGCCAACAATGTAATTAATTTGGGTTACAGTTACGACCCTAATTTTAACCTGGACGAACGTACTGAAACACACGACGGAGTAGCATGGAAAGAGAAAATGCACTACGACCCGTTTAACCGCTTGAATAGCTGGACAGTTTATAAAGACGGTTTAAGCCAACAATCATTTTCTATGTCGTACGACGATGGGCAGGGCGATTTAGGAAATATCCTTACCAAATCCAGTATTATTAACGGCACGATGTTGTACGGTGGTCAAAAACCTGTCAATTATTCGGCGCCCTCTATAGTACCCGGACCACATGCCATTAGCGGTATTAAGGATGTTCTTAATACTAACAACAGCATTCCCACTAATAATTTATCGGTAACCTACACCGATTTTAAAAAGATAGCTACCCTGAGCGAGGGGAATAAGTACTACGAGCTAACCTATGGGGTGGACGATGAGCGCCGCAAGTCGGTTTATCAGGTAGATGGTAATACGCAGTTGACCCGTTACTATCAAGGAAACTACGAACAGGAAGTGGATGGCAGCGGAAATACCCGCGAAATTCATTATCTTAGCGGTGCCATTTATATTGTTAGCACTACAGCTTCGGGGGCAAAAACGGAAAACTTCTATTACAGTTATACCGACTTTCAGGGATCGCTGACAGCACTTGTTAATGCAGATAATGGAACGATTGAACGCTACGCTTACGACCCGTGGGGAGCACGCCGCGATCCGAACGACTGGACTAAAAAGGACAGCAGAACCTCGTGGACAGTAAACCGTGGTTACACCGGGCACGAACACTTGGATGCCTTCGGCATTATCAATATGAACGGACGGGTGTACGACCCCGCAACGGCGCAATTCTTCTCGCCCGACCCGGCATTGGATGGCAGTAATTGGGTGAATTACAACCGTTACTTGTATTGCAACGGCAACCCCTATAAATACACCGACCCAAGTGGTAACAATCCGCTGTTGATAGCCATGGGCATTGGAGCACTGGTGGGTGGTGTCATCAACTGGTGGACACATGGTCATGAGTTCTCATGGCGTGGCCTTGGATATTTTGGTGCAGGTGCAGTAGTGGGGGCATTGTCGGCGTTAGGAGGTGCGGCAGGTGCAGGAGCCGTCGCGGGTGTAAGCGGGCTTGCAGCCGGTGTGGGTGTTGGCGCATTTACCGGTGCTGTTATTGGTACAGGTACATCGCTGTTGCTCAATGGCTTTAATAATGTATTAAGTGGTGGCAATTTTGGCGACAACTTCGCTCAGAGTTTCTGGTCCGGTATGCTTAGCGGTGCCATAAGTGGCGGTATCTCGGGCGGTATCGTTGGATATAATAATGCCTTGAAACAGGGTATGAATGTGTGGTGGGGAAATAAAACAGAATGGGATCCATTGGCTTATGATTTTGGTTATAGTAATCCTCAAATACAACAGTTTACCGGAAAAAATGCTTGTGTAGATAACACGATAGAAAATATCGAAATTTCAAGATGGAAGAACACTGGTATGGGTCAGAAGGTAAGAGACATAATAAGTCCAAAGAGTAATCCTGAACTTGATCCATTAAAGGTAGGCGAGGCTTTTGATAAATATGCAAAACTATCAGGAGCGGCCAAGATTGGTGCTGTTGCTG
>DATGXD010000072.1:0-4356 GCA_035299105.1 Paludibacter sp.
GCGCTGCAAGGCATCGGCAGGTGTAAAAAACGACGAAGCCTGTAAGCTTTCCCCACCCACAACCACACTGGGGAAAGAAAGGTTGCGTGGAATCTCGCCTACTACGGTTATTTCCTGAATTTCTTTTGGCCGGAGCGAATCGGCAGGAGTCCCCGCAAACAAAGCGATGTGTGAAAATACTACAAGGCTGGAAAGCTGGAATTTAACCCGGGTGTTTTTTTTCATCTCAGAATAATTTTTATGGGGCCTTTCGAAAATGCTCAATTAAATTCGAGCGCAAAAGTACATAAAATTTTACCGGGACATTCCGATTTTCCGATTTTTGAGCTAGCAAAACAACTTAAGCATCATTTTCATTCCGCCGGTTTTCCAAGTTCCAACGATTCCTCCACAACAGCTTTCCTCAGCCATGGAATCCTGATTATCCGGTGATAGATTTTTTTGATTTATAATCCCCTAAATTAAAATGTTAATATTTTAAAAATATTAAATACTTTCATTAACCGAACATAGGACTTGGATATTCGATTATAGGCTTCGATCAATATCATTCAAACACGGTTCGACACAAAGGATGAATGTAATTGTTTGGATACTAAACATTCCCTTATTAGACTTGTTGAAATAGAGATGAATACAATCAATTATTGTTTAACTAAAATGGATGAAAAATGAAAACTAAACTTTTTTTTTACACGTTACTGATGTTAATAGTAATCAGCTTTGGATCTTGTAAAGATAATGAAAATGACAATATAGTTACTTTCACAGCGACACTTAATGGTGCAAGTGAAGTTCCTACTAATGCTTCCGCAGCAACAGGCACTGCTAACTTTACATATGATAAGACTACTTATATTTTGAAGGGCACGGTTACATTTACAGGTATCACACCAACTGCAGGACATATTCACAAAGGAGCACCAGGGGTTAGCGGGGGTGTTATTTTCCCGTTGACTTCTGCATCACCGCTTACATCACCTATCAATTTCACATCGTCTCCATTGAATGAAGAACAGAGGGCTGATCTAATGGCCAATATGTACTATGTAAATTTACATACAGCGGCTTTTCCTAATGGTGAAATCAGAGGTCAGCTAATAATGAAATAACAGGACAATTTCCACAAGAGACCTTAATTATTAAGGCTGGATAATTGTAATTTACTTCCAAAGAATTGTTTCTGCGACTTCATAAACAACCGGATGTGGGTATTTCTCACATCCGGTTGTTATTACCCCCCTGTTCCCTGTAGCGTATATTATATATTGTTCTGCTTCTATCGTTCGACGAAGTTTCCAGACTTCGTCGGGCTAAAAGGAAAGCTCCTGCTTTCCACATTGTTTACAAATATAATTCTCTTTTCTAACAGAAAAAGACATTCCGATTTTCCGATTTTTGAGCTAGCAAAACAACTTAAGCATCATTTTCATTCCGCCGGTTTTCCAAGTTCCAACGGTTCCTCCACAACAGCTTTCCTCAGCCATGGAATCCTGATTATCCGGTAAGTGAACTGTCCACAAGCAAGGCTTCCGGCATAATAGAAAAGAAAAGCTGTAACGAACCCCGCCACCACATCGATTACATAATGTGCCTGGATATACACCGTGGCCCCCACCAACGCCACATACAAAGGGGTAATGCATGCGAGGTAAAGGTAACGCCTGTTTTTTAGTAGCAAGATAAGTATGAGGGTTGAAATCCCCACATGCGAACTGGGGAAAGCAGCGGTTGGCCTTTCGCCGACCATTTGTGTGTTTTGCACCAACCGCGAGAAGAAACCGGAATCGTCCATGCTTTGCAGTTCCTTATGGTTGCTAAAATACAGGCCGATCCTAGGGAATATTCCGGAGCTAGCATTCTCAAGTCCAATAGCTTGGTAATAATACTGGGGTCCGGCAGCTGGAAATAAATTAAAAATGAGGTAATAGCAGAAGAAGGAAAAAAGCACGACGAAAAAGAAATATTTGAAATATTTCCGGTCTTTGAAATAAAAATAAATACTTGTACAGATAATCAACGGATAATACGACAAATAGCCAAGGTTCATTATTTCAGCAATCCAGTGTTGGGGATATAGCTTATTGAACAGCAGCGCGGGTTGGAATCCGAATATGTGTTGTTCGATTCCGGCCAACCAATAATCCCGGTTGGAAATCAACCGGTTGATATCATACGTTTCGGGATACCAATAGATAAGCAAACCGCCTATAAATGCATATCGTAAAAACTTTATTGTCCAGTTGCTCTTAATCGAACTCAAGTAGCTAAGCCCGAATATTACTAAAAGAAACAAAAACCTCTTCCCCAGCAAAGCGAACACAACCTGGGGGCCGGGCAGGAGAAGGAGTATAACCAACGATGTGATAGACATATAAAGGAATGTCAGTTTTTCAACCGGCAAAAAACGTATCGATTTGGCTTTCATTGATTTATATTTACCCGAAGTTGGTTTTCCGTACATGGCAACACCCCTGCCAAATACAGCGATTCATTTTTATAATTGGAGGGGACAAAGATAGACTTTTTCAGCCTGTAATTCCTTAAAGAAACATGTTAATGTTTTAAAATATTTTACAATACCCTCATAGTATATTTTTCGGGCCAGAATAACGTGCGGTTGATTTACAACAACTAAGCGCACTGCCACGAAGGCACAAAAAATCCAATCAAAACACATTCTGCAAAACCCTCATTTGTTGGATTGCAAATAGCATCCGTGTAAATATGGTGATTTATTTTACTGTCATTTTTGCCATAGAAACTGATATTCCCAATGCCACATGCCATTTTACAATTCATTTTGAATTTCAGACTTATTCGTTTACCTTTGTACTTCTACTAAAAAACAAAATTTGGAAATGACAAAAAAGAGTCTTGTTTCAGTCCTGTTTTCAGCTGTTTCTTGTGCGGTTTTCCCTTGCACCAACTTTTTGGCAGGGAAAGCGGCAACAACCGACGGGTCGACATATATCACCTACAATGCCGACTCCTATTTCCTGTTTGGCGCCTTGTGCCACTACCCGGCAGCCACCTATCCCACCGATGCCATGCTCGACATTCACGATTGGGATTCGGGAAAATACCTCGGGAAAATAAAGCAGGTTGAAAAAACATATTCGGTCATTGGGAACATGAACGAACACCAGGTCAGCATTGGCGAAACCACCTTTGGCGGCCGCGAAGAACTGGTCGACACCACGGCCACAATGGATTACGGCAGCCTGATTTACATTGCCCTGCAACGCTCACGTACTGCCCGCGAAGCAATAAAGGTAATGACCGGCCTGGTGGCGGAATACGGCTACTACAGCGAAGGCGAATCGTTTTCGGTTGCCGACCCGAACGAGGTCTGGATCATGGAAATGGTGGGGAAAGGCCCGCGCAACAAAGGTGCGGTGTGGGTGGCCCTTCGCATGCCCGACGATTGTGTCTCGGCACATGCCAACCAGGCGCGCATCACCACTTTCCCGCTGGACGACAAGGAGAACTGCCTGTATGCGGAAGACGTGATAGCATTTGCCCGCGAAAAAGGATATTTCAAGGGGAAAAACAAGGATTTCAGCTTTTCCGACACCTACGCCCCGCTCGACTATACCGCCCTGCGGGCTTGCGAGGCGCGGGTGTGGAGCTTCTTCCGTAAAATCGACCCGGCCATGGACAAATACATCACCTATGTGAAAGGTGAAACGGCCGAGCGGATGCCACTGTGGATAAAGCCGACTACCAAAATCTCGGCCCAAATGCTGAAAGATTACATGCGCGACCAATACGAAGGCACCGAGTTCGACATGACGAAAGGGCTTGCCGCCGGGCCTTTCGGCAGCAAACTCCGTTGCAGTCCGTTGACATTCAAGGTCGACAGCACGGATTACATACACGAACGGCCTACCGCCACGCAGCAAACCGGTTTCACCTTTGTGGCACAAATGCGCAGTTGGCTCCCCGATTATGTTGGCGGAATCCTTTGGTTTGGGGTAGACGATGCCGCCACGGCGCTGTATGTCCCGATGTATTGCGGCAACCAATCCGTTCCCGAATGCTACAGCCCGGACAATGGCAACCTGTTGCAATATTCGCCCACCTCGGCTTTCTGGATTTTCAACCAAGTGGCCAATTTTGCCTACAGCCGTTACTCCTACATGTATCCCGACATTAAAAAAGTCCAGTCACAATGGGAGAACACGTTCAACTCGCTGGTTCCGGCAATGGACAAGGTGGCATTGCAACTGCCTGAAGCCGATGCCCGGGTCTTCCTGGCGAATTTCAGTAACTCGCAAGCTGAAAATTCGACAAAAGCATGGAAAGAACTGGGCGAATACCTGCTTGTGAAATACATGGACGGGAACATGAAAA
>DATGXD010000073.1:0-12542 GCA_035299105.1 Paludibacter sp.
AGAAGTCAATGTGAAGGAATTGGAGATTATCCCGGCAGATGCTGACATGGAAAACATCGTGCGCAAAATAAAGCCCAACTTCAAAACCCTGGGTAAAAAGTACGGCAAGCAGATGAAGGAAATTGCACAGGCAATGACAGCTTTCAACAAAAAAGAAATTGCCGCGATTGAACGCAACGGGGAATACACGCTGGCATTGCCAACGGGGGATGTCCTGCTCACGCTGGAAGATGTTGAAATAATCACCGAGGACATGCCAGGCTGGCTTGTGGCAAACGAAGGACGGCTTACGGTTGCACTTGACATAACTGTTACGGAGGAATTGCTGCGCGAAGGCATTGCCCGCGAACTCGTCAACCGCATCCAGAATATCCGCAAATCGAACGGATTCGAGATTGTGGATAAAATATCGGTGGAAATAGAAAGCCGGGAAGAAATTGACGAAGCTGTAAAAGAATACACGAATTATATAGCTTCGCAAACATTAGCCAATTCAGTTTTGTTATGTAGCAAATTATCAAATGGCATCGACTTGGAATTTGATGATTACACCGTGCGTTTGGCAGTAACGAAAGCATAAGTTCGCTTATGTGTGCTTACAAAATTAAGCACGAAAATAATTGTCAGACTGAAACTATTTCATTATTTTCGCACCTTATTAAAATTCAGTAAACAATACGCTCAAAATATATTTAACTTTCAAATTTAATCATACGGACATGGCTGAAAAAACAAGATATACGGATTCTGAACTGGAAGAATTCCGGGTACTCATTACTGAAAAGCTTGATAAAGCCCAGAAAGAGTACGAAGCATTACGAAACGGGATAACGAATCTTGATGGGAACGATGTCATGGACACTTCGCCAACCTTCAAGGTATTGGAAGAAGGAGCCGCCACATTATCGAAAGAAGAATCGGGGCGTCTTGCACAACGCCAGATGAAATTCATCCAGCACCTCCAGTCCGCCTTGATCCGTATCGAAAACAAAACCTACGGGATATGCCGCGAAACAGGCAAACTGATCCCCAAAGAACGGTTGCGCGCGGTACCCCACGCCACGTTAAGCATCGAAGCTAAAAACGAGAAAAAATAATCCTCAAAAGCAAGAAAACAATCGCGATTCGACAACGGGGCAACTGTCTGTTGTCGAATTGCTGTTTAATGTCCTTCTTCACCATTTGTGCCAACATGTCCATAGCAAAAAAATCAGTACTGCTTATCTTCCTGGTCCTTTTAATTGACCAGATAGTCAAAATATACGTCAAGCTCAATTTCGCCCTGGCCGAACACGTTGATGTTTTCAGCTGGTTCAAGATTTATTTCATCGAAAACAACGGGATGGCCTTCGGCATGGAATTCATTGGCAAGCTGTTCCTCACGCTGTTTCGCATTGTGGCAGTTTGTGGCCTTGCCTACTACATCCGCTTCCTCATCAAAAAACAGGTGAAACAAGGTTATATCCTGACTATTTCGTTAGTTCTGGCAGGAGCCGCCGGCAATATCATCGATTCGCTTTTCTACGGCATCCTTTTCAGCGCCAGCGACTACATGGGACCCGTGGCAACATTCTTGCCCGAAGGGGGTGGCTACGCACCGTTGTTTTACGGGAAAGTGGTGGACATGCTGTATTTCCCGCTGATAAAGAACAGTGCTGGTGAAACCATTTTTTTCAGCCCGATATTCAATATAGCCGATGCGGCAATCAGTGTTGCTGTCGGTATTATCCTGATATTTTACCGCAAGGAACTGAATGAAAGCCTCGAATCAAAGAAAAAACAGGATGTTGAAACTAGCAAATAAAGCCATATTACTGGCCGGAATCATAATCCTTGCAGTCTCGTGCAGCGGGCGCCCGAAAAACGTCCTTTCCGCCAGCAAAATGACGGACATACTCACCGACCTCCACAAACTGGAGGGAACCCTGTCGGCAGCCAACATCCCTTACGACCGGTTCGACCAAAAAAGCCAATACTATAACGCCGTGCTCGAAAAACATGGCATCACCCAGGCGCAGTTCGATTCGTCGGTTGTATGGTATACGCATAACCCGAAGAAATACGAACACATCTACGACGATGTGCTTGTCCGGCTCGAAAAGTTGAATGAGGAAGTGAAGAAAGGCAAATACCACTCTGTCGATTCAACCGACCTGAAAAAAGCGAAACTTCCACTTTGGGTAAGCCGCACACGCTATGAATTCCGGAAAGACTCGGCAAGGACACGCCTGCACTTCGAAATACGGAATAGGAAGTTCATGTACCGCGACGTCTACATACTTAGTTTCAAGCATTTTATTGCCCGCGAAGATTCCAGCACGAACCCGCACATTGTTGTTCGGATCCACTACGCCAACGGCAAAGTGGACAGCGTGTACCGAAAAACTTCCAACGACAATATAATGCGGCACTACACGTTCAGGATACCGGCCACCAGGAAACTGAAAGTGCGGTCGATTTCCGGCGAATTATTGGGAAGCACCGCTTACAAGGGAAAATTCCACGCAACCGTCGACAGCGTTTCGCTGACACGCATGTTCGACCCGGCGATTCAGGACAGCCTGCTGAAAGTGGTGCAAAAAGCCGGGCAAAGGAAATGAGAACCCGGTTTGCAGCCCAGTTTGTCTTTTGCTCGCCCCAAGAAATCCTGAGGCGTAACATTGTGGAACGCGATGAAAACAGGATAGTAAGCAATTTGTACAGCATGGATGAACAAGCCGTTGAATTATCGAATACCCGGTTTTTTGATGGCATATTGTCGCCGGAAATTATTTCATTGAAACAAAACACAGGGGCCGACAGCGGGTACCTGGCCGAGCATTACAATTACATCGACCTCGCCCCGGGAAACATCCCGGCAATTGGGATGAAAGATGCCAAACCGGCAGTATTTGATTTCGGTACAAACTCGCCGGATGAAATAAACCGGATATTGCGCCGTGTGGCACCGCAACTAGCGGGGTTCAATATCTTTGAAATCATAGCGGGATGTACATTTTACCCTGCCGCCATCGCAGGAAAAACAGCCGGAATAACTATCAATTCAGCAGCAAATCTCTTGCTTTGGCAAAACATCGACTTAATCAACAAAAAAATCACCGAAAAAACGGCAGTAGCATTGCCCGGCTCTATCTTGTAAACAAGGTAAGTAATTCATGCCGGGCTTGGATAAAAACAACTGCTGGACTTGCAATTAACAAATAAAGCTTTACAACATGTGGCAGATATTCATAGGCAGTTTACTCTTAAGTTTGATACATGCGCTGATTCCCCATCATTGGTTGCCCCTCATAGCCATTTCGAAAACGGAGAAATGGTCGAATAAAGAAACACTGCTTGCAACACTGATAACCGGGACTTCACACATGGTAAGTACCATCATCATAGGGATTGTTGTTGGGTTTGTGGGTATTAAGTTATCCGAAAGCTACGAATACATCACCCGCATTGCAGCCCCTACCATATTGCTCGGTATTGGTGTGGTATACCTGGCACTTGACTTCAGGGCAAACAGGCACCACCATCACCATCATTTTAGCATGGAAACCCAATACCAGAAAAACAAGAAATCGATAGCGGCAATTGTTTCATCCTTAAGCCTGGCCATGTTCCTGACACCTTGTGTCGAAATCGAAGCCTATTATTTCCAGGCATCATCTTTCGGGTGGAAAGGCATTTTTGTCGTTTCGGCGGTATACCTGGTTATGACACTGGTTTTCATTTCCCTGCTGGTTTACCTCGGGCTAAAGGGCATCCACAAATTCAACCTTAATTTTCTCGAACAACATTCGAAGAGAATTACCGGCGTTGTCCTAATAGCCCTGGCAGCAATTGCTTATTTTGTTGAATTCTAAAAGTATAACCCATGAACACGTACTGGACGACAGAAAACATTCCCGACCTGACGGATAAAATCATTATTGTAACAGGCGGCAACAGCGGGCTTGGTTTCGAGTCGGTTAAAGCCCTTTCGGGCAAAGGCGCAAAAGTAATCATGGCCTGTCGCTCGGTGGAAAAAGGGAAAACCGCACGGGGAAAAATCGTACAGGCGCAACCCGAATCAGACATTACAGTAATGCAGCTGGACTTAATGGATTTGGAGTCAATAGACGCCTTTGCTTCTGAATTCAAACAAAAATTTTCGCGCCTGGATGTTTTACTGAACAATGCCGGCATCATGATGGTGCCATACCAGCTTACAAAAGACAATTTCGAGAGCCAGCTGGGAACCAACCACCTGGGCCATTTTGCTTTGACAGGCTTATTGCTGGACACATTGAAGAAAACTCCCGGTTCGCGCGTGGTGAATGTCAGCAGCATAGCGCATAAAAGCGGTGTCATGAACTTCGACAATTTGCTGTATGCCGGCGGAACCGGTTACTCGCCGTACAAGGCCTACGGGCGTTCCAAGTTGTCGAACCTCCTGTTCACCTATGAACTCCAGCGTTATTTCGACAAACAACATGTTGACTGCAAGGCTGTTGTTGCCCATCCGGGTGTTTCGGACACAAATTTGTTCGGTCACATATTGCCAACCTGGGGAAACAAAGTGTTGCGGCCATTGTTCAAGGCCATAACCCAGCCAGCATCGATGGGAGCGTTGCCGCAACTACGCGCTGCAACCGACCCGGAAGTTAAGGGAGGCGAATTCTTCGGTCCGAATGGTTTTAGCGGGTTCAAAGGCTATCCCATACTGGTGCAATCAAACGCAGCATCAAAAAACGCGGTTCATGCCCGGAAACTATGGGAAGCTTCGGAAAAACTAACAAGAATAGCTTACAAATAATCCCTGGAACAGGAAGGCGTTTTTTCCTGACATTCCGCACGGAACAGCCAACATGTTCTCTGACCGACTTGGCAATTAAAACCACCCCACACGCTAACGAAGCAAACAAATAGCTGTATTTTAAAAAAAAGTACTACTTTTGCAGTCCATTCAAAATACCAACAAGCGAGCAGTTTTTTCCCGGAAAAACTGTCATTAAAAACAATTTATCGATGAGTGTTGTAACTAAAATATCAAATGCCAAATCAACGGCTTTTTCGTTCGAACTTTTACCACCATTGAAGGGGAACAGTATCGACGTGGTTTTCAAAACAATTGATACATTACGTGAATTCGACCCGCAATACATTAACATAACAACCCATCGCAGCGAACTCACTTTCAAGGAAAATGCCTTGGGATACTTCGAACAGGTTTCCGAGCGCCATCGCCCAGGGACAGTTGCCATTGCGGCAGCCATATTGCATAAATACAACATTGCGGTTGTCCCGCATATTATTTGCAGCGGTTTCACCCTCGAGGAAACCGAATATGCCCTATTGGACCTGCAATACCTTGGTATCACCGACTTACTGCTGCTTCGGGGCGACAAGGCGAAGCACGAACGAGAATTTTCCCCTACCGGGCACAAGTACGCCACCGAACTCCAGGAACAGGTCAATAATTTCAACAAGGGCCTGTTTATGGACAGTTCGAAAATGAAATCGGTCACCCCTTTTTCGTACGGAATGGCCTGCTATCCCGAAAAACACGAAGAAGCCCCCAACATGGAATCGGACTTGGTTTTTGCCAAACAAAAAGTAGATAACGGCGCCGAATACTTGGTTACCCAAATGTTTTTCGACAACCGGAAGTATTACGAGTTTGTGGAACGCTGCCGGAATATAGGCATCAATGTCCCGATTATTCCCGGCATAAAACCTATCACGCTGAAAAACCAGCTGACGGTATTGCCTAAGATCTTCCATACGGATATCCCCGAAGAATTTGCCTCGGAACTCCGCAAATGCAACACCGACGAGGAAGCCACCAAAGTAGGTACCGAATGGTGTATTTACCAGGCCAAGGACTTAAAGGCGCAAGGTGTGCCAAGCATACATTTTTACAGCATGATGGCAACCAATAGCGTAAAAGAAGTGGCAAAAGCGGTATTTTGATTACAAAAACTGAACAGTGCGGGCTTCAAATTGTTATTCTGTTTAATTGGCTGCCGACAATAAAACGTGTAGGTATTTTCCAATCCCTTGCTTTCAAAATGCAAAAAACAATTTTAAACCAAGCAACCCTTGCATCCATCGGGATGTCAGGGTTCTTAATTAATTCGATATGAGTTTCCTATTTTTCATACTCGTATTCCTGCTTTTTATCGGGTTGTTCATTATCCTTTCCGTTGCAAATTTCATACGGTCGATTTTTACTTTTGGAAAACGGAAGAAACATCCCTATGACGAGGATACCGAAGTTATCAACTCCACGCCGCCAAAAGCAAAGATATTCGACAAAAAAGAAGGCGAATATGTTGATTTTGAAGAAATAAGCGATGACAAATAAAAGGGCGGGTATTTAAAACACACAACTTACTTCCTTGAAATAAAACAACTTGATTTCCCCCGAAGTTGTTTCGAGTTCAAGTTGCCCATCGGGCTGTATGGCATTGATTTTAGCCATGAAATCACCGTTGTCGTCCCTATACCGGAAGTATCCAACCCGGCGGAACAAGCTCCCTCCATACAAAGACCGGATTCTTTCGACAGGTTCATTTGCATACAAATCCAAAATATTCCGTATAATTTTACGCAGCAAAGCGCTTCTTTCAACTCGCCTGCCTGTAATTTGCCTTAACGAAACGGGATTCGGGGCATCGCTCACGAATTCATTTTGATTCACATTCAACCCGATACCTGCTACAACAGCCTTTATGCGCGTTCCCTGCAATGAATTCTCAATCAGGATGCCCCCTAGTTTCTTATCCTCGAAATAAATATCGTTCGGCCACTTGATAGTTATATTTCCGGTATATTCATCCAAAGTCTTTTTTATCCCAACGCTCACAAGTTGTGAAATAAAGAACAACTCGTCGGGCGGCAAAAAACCGGGATAAAAGACCATGCTGAAAAGCAGGTTTTTCCCACGCTCCGATTCCCACGAATTACCTGCCTGCCCTTTCCCACCCCATTGATAGCCGGCATGCACATAAAAACCTTCGGGGACAGGCTGCTCTTTTACCAACGCCCACAACAATTCATTGGTGGAAACAGTTTCCCGAACATACAGGTTCCTTTTCATCTTCATTTGACCTTGGTTAATTCTCATTGGTTTTCACGGGCTACCTGCAACAACAGCTCTTCCATTTTGGCAGTAACGGCCTTTGATGTTCCGTTGGCATGGTTCACCATCAGGGCAAAAACAAGGGTTTTGTTTTTCAATTCCATATACCCGGCATAGCATTTCACATTTTCAATGGTGCCGCTTTTCGCATGTATTTTCCCTTGCAATGGAGTATTAAGCAAGAGGTTGGACAATGTACCCCTCCCACCTGTCACCGGCAAGCTGTTGTAAAAGTCAGTGGCGTAAGGGCTTTTCGACTTCATGTACATCAACAGTTCAACCAGGAAATTAGCCGATACGGCATCGCTCGCCGATAAACCACAGCCATCGTACATAAACAACTGGTCGACCGGAAGTCCCTTTGATTTCCAGTAATCGCGGATGATTTCAAGGGATGCGTTGGTGGTAGCCACAGGCTGGACTTTTGTCCCTATGAATTTAAAGACATATTCGGCAAAATGGTTGTTGCTCTTCACATTGGTTTCGGTAACTATATCGCGCATGGCTGGCGACAAATAAGCATAAATCGCCTTGCGTTCGGCAGTGGGGTATGATTGGATGGCCGGCGATTCGCCCACAACAATCCCGCTATCGGCCAGGCAATTGCTGAAATCCTGCACAAGCAGCAACCCCGGGTTGACGATATCGCCTTTCACTGCAAACTCGTTTTTATTGGCCGGAATTTCCCCGTAAATACTGCGCTGCAACGAATTCGGCGCCCCGTAGAAATAGGCATTGTCAAAGTTTATTGTTGAGCTTTTCAAGTGGTTGTCGATAACCAGTCCGGGAATTGGGGGTTCGGTGCGGAGTATTTCAGGCGTTGTCCCCACTTTCCCCGACCTGAAAACAAGCCTGAAAGTGTTGTCGAGGTATGAAATTCCATGGATTCCGGGAGCATAATAATTCCCCATGTCCTCCCAAGTCCATTTCGGGTTTATTACCTGTTGTTCAAAAACACTTTCGTCTGCAATTATCCTACCATTGATTTTTTTTATACCGGCTGCCTTTACCGCCGAAACCCATTTGCCCAGGAAGTTTTTCTCGCCCAACTTTTCCGAACCCAGTGTGGGGTCGCCACCGCCGTGTATGTACAGGTTCCCCCAAAGCGTGCTGTCTTTGCGGATTACGCCATCTATCTCCAACCTGGTTTCGAAGCGGGCATCGGGGGTTAACAATTCGAATGCAGTTGCCGTGGTCACCAGCTTCATGGTCGAAGCAGGAGTTACCACATTCTTTGCCCGCGACTGGTACAAAACCTGCCCCGTATTGGCATCACGAAACAAAATGCTAATGTTGGCACTTTCCATCATGGGACTTTTCACAAAGTTCTCCACGGGGTTTCCGGCGAAAACCACGACCGGGAAAAGAAAAAACAATAAGCTGTGGAATATTTTCATGGCATTCATCTTTTTTACATTATCATTGTTCCTTTTTTTTGCAAAAGTAAAGAGAAAAAATGTTTTTACTCCATAGCTGGCTCAAGGTTTACTGAAATATTCAGTTGAAAGCAGGCTTATTTAGGGATTCATTACCTATATTTGTACTTCAAAGAAACAACATTGCCGGAAATAATTCCAATGCCTTCCGGTGGATGAAATACCGGATAATATGAAACGCTCGATTTTTTACGGTTCGCTTTCACTGCTGACCGCGTTCATCTTCTTTTCCTGCGACTTGCTTTATGAGCTGCAGGCCGATTCCACCAAAATCAATTTCAAATCGCAACCCAGAACCACCCTGGACCAGGGCGACACATTATTATTCACCGGAAGGTTGATACAATCGTACAATGATTCAACCGGTGAGGTTATCTTTACCGATTCGTTGGCAGTAAAAAACATGCACCGGTACCACACGGTGACATGTTTCATCGATTCGGACTCCCTGTTTACCTTCACCCTCACTACGAGTACCATGTCGTCGATTGTGGATGATTTGGTATTGGATTATGATTTCCACGATCACAAATATTATTTTCGCGATGGCTATCCCGGGCATATCCAGAACCCGGAAGATGTAAACAAGCGGAATGAGAACAAGCTAAAAAGGGCAAATGCCTGGAACAGGTTTGTGAAACAACTACGAACCGAAGGTAGGGTAAATACCCTTAAACGCTAAGAGATAGAAGCCAATTTCAAATCCATCGTGCTTCGAGAATCGATTTTCGTAGTTTTAATATTTACTTTCCGGCAAATACTCCGGACTGGTGTCTTCCCATTTTGCCCTGCCACCCTTTTCCAAACCCGCCAGGCGGCTAAAAAAAACCTCCCGATTATCTCAGGAGGTTTATATCGCCTTGTAACTTATAAAGTTTCCTTTTACCCGGATTTTTCGGGTCGCTGTCTGAACCGGTGGCTTTAATCACATAAAAATATGCACCGGCAGCCGCATCCGTCCCTCCTATCCTCCCGTCCCAACCTTTGGCAGGATTGGTCCAATGGTACACTAGCCTGCCCCAGCGGTTGTAGACCCAACATTCGAACCGGAGAATGGATTTGTAAGCTATGCGGAATTCATCGTTCATACCATCGCCGTTGGGTGTGAAAACATTCGGCACCTGTATGGCCGATTCGGTAACGGTAACCGATATGGAGTCGTAGGCAGTGCAATACGAATTGCTGACCATTAATTTAACTTTGTATTCACCTGCATTGTTGAATGTATATCGGTGATCCTTATCGGTACGGCTTATAAGCAAAGCATTGTCTTTCAGTATTTCCCATTTGTAGTATTGGGTAACCGGTTCATTGGCGTTGCTCAGGAATTCCACATCGATAGGAGCCGAGAAATTGATGGGCTGCTGCAACGAAGGCGCCATGTCCTCGTTGTTTTCGCTTCGGGTGCGGTCGGTAACCCGGGTGGTCAGATGGCAAGCTACGGCCACGGGAGTATATTCGGGTCCGGTAAATGCCACAGGCCTGATTTTCAACTCTTCCGCATATTGGTCGCCCGAAACGGTAAAAGTGGTGGCCTGCAAGGGGGCAGGCACGGTGATAACAGCCTGTGGAGCCGTAAATGCAACATCCGCATTGATTGTAGACCAGGCTGTTCCTTTCCAATCCAAGGTTTTGTACGCTATTTTGAATTCACGGGGAAAAGTAAATGTAGTCCCATTGATATTCCTGTAAGACAACGCCGGTATATTGGAATCCAGGAGCAGGTTCACCTCCTGGCATTGTTCGGTTGGTTTGTATTCGGCGCTCAAGGCAGTGAAAACCGGCAAGTAGTTCTTGTAACTGATTGTCCAAATGGTATCGGTGCGCACCCCGTCCACTTCGACAACATAACCCGTGGCATCTTCCGGCGGAAACAATTCGGTTGAATAGGTATCTGTATTAATATTCTCGAACTTGTAAAACCGTACATTTGTCCCCGAGTAGAAAATACGTGTATCGGAAGTAATGGTGTCGAAAATAATAACTTTAGTTGTTCCCTCTATATCCTTTTTATCGATCTGGATATGCGTGCCAGCGATTTCAAGCCGGGAAAATGCGACCGCAATATTAAAAACCAGGCAAATCAATAAAAATATTCTTCTCATGGTCATGAACATAAATTTCCTGTAGAATTATTTGCTTGCAAATGTACATCTTTCTTAGCAATAACAAAAAAATAGCGGATTTATTACCCCGGTTAACTTGTTAAGGTTTATTTTTTGTACTTTTGCCGCTGAAACATTTAAATCAATCAACAACAATCAGTTTATGAAAAAGCAGTTATTGAGTTTGATACTTTCAGGATTGTTTTTGTTCACGTTGCAATTGGTTGGGCAGAATGCCGATTACCCGGTAAAGAAAATCAACGGGGTGGAACATTACATATATACCGTTCAACCACATGAAGGCATGTATGCCATCAGCCGCAAGTTCGGCATCAAGCAAGCCGACATCAACAAGGCAAACCCCGAAATGGAAGACGGGCTCAAAGCCGGCCAGCAAATCCTGATACCGGTTCAGAATTCAAAAATACAGCGTGAGAAACCCGTTGTTGAAAAGGAAAAAGACAATGCCAGCCCACAGCCTGCCCCGGAATTCATTATCCACAAGGTTAAAAACAAACAGACACTTTTTGCCATCTGCCGCAAATACAACGTGACCGAAGAGGATGTAAAAAAATACAACCCCGAAGTTGAGAACGGACTCCGCGAAGGCATTACCCTCCGTATTCCAAAACCTGTAGAGAAGGTGAAACCCGGGAAAGAAAATAAAACAAACGATAAAAAGTCGACCGAACCAGAAAAAAAGGGAAATTCGAAGAAGCAACCTGCCGGGAAAAAAAACACGACAGTCCATATTGTCCAGCCAGGCGAAACATTGTATTCAATCAGCAAAAAATACAATGTGGAAGTGGAAGACATCGTCCGATTGAATCCCGGTTCCGACACTAAAATCACGGCTGGCAGCGAATTAAAAATCCCAACTGATGGGAAAACGGATTATTTGAACAACATCCCCGGTGAACCGGCTATCGAAAAACAACCAGTCCGGCCAATCCAACCCTCGAACAAGAAAATTAAAATCGCCTTCCTTCTGCCCTTCATGCTCGAAAACGGGAAAAGCGAAGGCTCCACAGAACGGTTTTTCGACTTCTACGGCGGTGCCATAATCGCGGCCAGCGAAGCTAAAAAGAAAGGTATTTCGCTTGAAATATTCACCTACGACACGGAAAAGTCAGAAGAAAAGCTCAATGAAATCCTGGCCAATCCGGAAATCAAAAACATGGACCTGATCATAGGACCTGCTTTCAGCAACCAAATTTCAGTCATGGGCAATTTTGCCAAAGAAAACAAAATCAACACCCTGATACCATTTACCTCCAAGGTGTATGACATTGAGAACAATCCCTACCTTTTCCAATTCAATCCCGGAGTGGATGCAGAAACACAGTTTGCCATCGAACTGCTTGGTGGCAAAATGAAAAATTTCAACCTTGTTTTTGCCGACATTGCAGGTGTGAGTTCTTTCGACGAAGGCAAAACGTTTTCCGATGGGCTGAAAAATTTCCTGGCAAAATCCAACCGGGCCTATTCCGAATTGAAACTCGTCACATCCGACAACGCCGATTTTTCCGGTTCGTTGAAAAAAGGAGTCCGAAACCTGGTCATCTTCAACACCGACAAGTTTGCTTACGTTTCGCCATTCATCGACCCACTGAGGACGCAGGCACGGGAATTCAACGTGGTGATGTACAAACAGTACAACTGGATTAACCAAACGAACAAAATCGCCCAAAACCTGTATATCTCACCCTTTATTTCCAACCTGGACCAGAACGAGCTGGTGTCTTTCAACAGCCAGTTCACAGCCTTTTTCAACCGTGAAGCCAGCAAGGACCTACCCAGGTTCGATTTGCTGGGTTACGACCTCACTTCCTGTTTCATTCACCTGATCAGCCGCTACGGAAGCCGGTTCACGGAAAAGTCGGATAC
>DATGXD010000074.1:0-8853 GCA_035299105.1 Paludibacter sp.
GTACTTGTGAGTAATGGTGGGCCGGCACCCACCTACGAGATCCAGTATTTCGCCGACAGCCCATCGACGGTGAACGGGGACCTGGGGGTGGCCGGCAACGAGAACGTGTACGGCAAGCTGACCGTGATGGACAAGCTGGGCGTTGGCACTTCGACACCATCTGCCAAGCTGGATGTGAATATGCCCGCCACGCTCAATGGAACCGATATACTGGCAAGTTTCCTGCGCACCCGGTCGAGCACGGGGGGGAGCGGCATTGTGCGGATCGGTGCAAACAGCACCGCCGACCTTGAAATCAACTCCGGCTATAGCAGTGCGGGGCTGCGGTACGGGAGCTATTTCGACTTCAATATGGTGAACAATAACACAGGGGGCCAGTACGGGGGGATTAATTTTGTGACAAACGCCGTTGCACGGCTAAGCATCAAGGCCAACGGCAACGTGGGCATCGGCACCGCCACACCGGGCGCAAAACTGGATGTGAGGGTTAGCGAGCCGCTGGGGCAGGGAGCTGGCAACTACCTCCCCCTGACGAGGATCAACGGCAACGGGGCCGCCAACAATATCTACATCAATGATTACATGCTAAGGGAGTCGGGCGGGAGCGACTGGCTGTCGGCCAGCTACATTAGGGGTATCAGTGTAGATGCTTCGTTCCTCGAACCCTCCACGCTCCGGTCATGGATAAAGCAGAAGCCCTTTGATGAAAAGATTGAGTTCGGCAGCAGCGGCAAGACCCTGATGAGCATCGGGAAGGACAACACCACGCAGGAGGCGCGGGTGACGGTGGACGGCACGTTCCATGCCAGGGAAGTGACCGTTGACTTGAACACCTCCCTGGCCGACTACGTCTTCTCCCCCTCCTACACCCTGATGCCCCTGCACAAGGTGGAGGAATACGTGAAGGCCAACAGCCACCTGCCCGAGATCCCCTCGGCCGCCGAAGTGAAGGAAAACGGCCTTAGCATGGGCGAAATGCAGAACAAGCTGCTGCAGAAGATCGAGGAGCTGACTTTGTATATGATTGAACAGCAGAAGCAAATCAACGATCTGAAAGCACAGCTGCAAGGGAAATAACCGGGCCAGGCCAGTTTGTAGCGGGGGCGCGGCTCGGAGCCGCACCCCCGCTGACAAATCCGTTACCAATCCACAACAAACCATTAAAGAAAGCCTTGAAATCCCCGGGAACCCTTCCCCTCTTCCCCTCCACGGGAAGAGGGCGTCCAAAAGACGGCAGGGTTGGGGGATTAGGGAGCATCATACATTATGCAAACCAGATACAAACACATTATTTTGTCCACGGCGCTTTGCCTGTGGACAGCTACGGGGTGGGCGCAAACCACGCCGCAGGTAAAGGAAACCTGGGAACTCAAAGGTACAGAGCCCATCGTATCGGATACTTATGTGGCCCGCGATTACATTAAGTTGCAAAATAACGGGGGTACAACGGGTTTCTCGTTTAAAGCCACAGAAGGAAAAAGCTTTAGTGCCAAGATAGACCCAGGATTGCTGTTCCCGCCCAACGACAGGACGTACAAGTTTTCGGACGGGACAACATCGTCCAATCCTACTAAACCTGACCCTTTCTGGGGAAATATCTTCCCCATGAAAGGCGCGGTGGTTGGAAGCATACCCGGCTCCGCCTCCGTCACACCCACGGGTGCGGCAGCCTACCAGATACCCATTGAGGTGCCGGCCGGTATCAACGGCATGCAGCCCCAACTGTCGGTAGCCTACAACAGCCAGGGAGGATTTGGAGCGTTAGGAGTTGGCTGGGACCTTGCGGGGTGCTCGGCGATAACACGCGGAAGCAGGAGTATCTATTTCGATGGGCAAAACAATACAATTAAATTTAATGATACCGATGCCAACACTGATGCCTTATATTGGGATGGGCAACGCCTGATATTGCTCTCCGGAACCGCATTCGTTGATGCAGAATACGGCACGGAGGTGGAGAATTATGCACGGGTAAAATGTACCGGGTCCGGATTTGTGGTAACTACCAAGGAAGGCAAGGTAATGGAATATGGAATTACAGCCAATTCGCAGGTGAAAAATGCGGGAAATGCTTCCGATACACGAGTATTGGCTTGGAAACTGGATAAAGTTACTGACACCTATGGCAATTATATGACTTACACCTATTCGGATTACGGGCAGTACTTAACGAAAATTGAATACGCAGGACAATCTATTGAATTTGGATATGATCATGTTATGGAAACTCCCAAGAAGAGGTATATCAAGGATTTTCTGATCACACAAACCAAGCTATTAACTACAATTACAACTAAATCGGGGACTACTAAAATAAAGGTGTTCGGATTCAATTATACCTCTACATCTGATAACCGATTGAATACTGTATCGGAAAGTGCTTCTGACAATGCCAAATTGAAGTCTACTGTGATTAATTGGGGGGCTGAGAGTGAGGGAATCACATCACAAATAGTAGCCATCAATAATATAGATAAATATTTGGGTGATAACGGAGGATCCATCTATTCTGGCGATGTAAATAATGATGGTTATGAAGATCGTATTGAGTTTTGGGCTGGTAGTGGTAGCCAACAGGGGCATATGTTGGTTAGATTATTCAATTCAACCACAAATCAATATGAGACTCAATGTAATGGTGCTATTGTATACTTTGCATATTACGACCCTAACACGTACAAGCCTCAAGTTATTGTGAATGACATTGATAATAATGGGAAAAATGAAATAATACTTTTTAATGGTGGTATATTGTCAACTTATAGGTTTAGTAATGGCAGTATTTCGGCAGTCCAATCTCTTCCACTTATGAATTCATCCCATTTTTATAAAAATAGAAATATCAAATTAATTTCCGGTGATTTGAATCATGACAATTATAATGATATTATTATTGTTCTTGACAGCTATAATGGGGATGGGAATTTTAATGCAGGCTATATTATTGTAAGAGGAAGTGACGGAGGGATAGTTTACGATGGAGAATGTAATTTTACTTCTTCAGTACTTTACAATATTCCTTCTTCAAACAATCAATTAGGAGATTTTGATGGGGATGGGCTAATAGATATATTGGCAATAAATTCTTTAAATACTGGAAATCTGGCAACTGATGCAAGTTATCCTATTAGACATGTAACATGTGGTACCTTTGGTCAATTCAACAAAAACAATATAAATTATATTACTTGTGATTTCAATGGAGATGGACTTAGCGATATATTATCTCAATCTACAAGTGATTTTACATGGAAACTGCTGGAAAATAATGGAGATTATAATATAACTCCAACCGTAAAATATCCGGATATACATAATGCCAATAACGTCTATAATGATGAAAGATATCAATCTTATGTATTGGATTACAATGGCGATGGGTTGCCTGATTTTGTAGTCGGTGATGAAACTTTCAAAGAACATAATGGTTGGTATTGGTTAAATGGTGAAACTGATTTTGTTGAAACAAATTGGTATTTTTATAAAAATGAAGGCGGAAATTTGATTTTAGAAAAAAACATTACATCCTCAAATAGAATTAATAAAATGTATGGCCTGGTAAGTGATATAAATGGTGATGGAGTAGCTGATTTGGTATTGCCGATAACAAACGATGCCACATCAACTTACAGCTATATTGCCTACACAATGCCTAATGCCACAAGACGTAATCAGGTAACTTCTATTGTCAACGGCATGGGACTTACCGACTCGTTTACATATAACCATTTTTCTAATTATGATCAATCTGCAGAAACAAATCCTGCAATACGAAACGTGAAGTCACCGATAACCATTGTGAGTTCACATACTGAACCAGATGAAAGTGTAACAAGCTATAAATTTGATAAGCCCCTAATGCATACAGATGGTAAAGGCTTTTTAGGTTTTATGACAGTTGTTGAATCGAATATGACTAAAAACAGGGAAGTTACAACTGAATACGAGGTGAATACTAGCTATTTTAATGTAAGTTTAAAAAATCAGACAATAACAAATTACAATGCTCAAACTATTTCAACTCCCAGTTTGATTAAGATAATTTCAACTTCTAGTCAAACAAACGATGTTATTGACGATGTAAATCGGATTACACAAGGAGCAAATGGTCAGAAACGATATATTCCGATAGTTTTAACTCAAACAAACACGGATGATTTTAAGGAAACTAAACAAATCGCTACCTTTGACTATAGTTTATATCCGAATTCAGTTACTCAAACCACTACTTACGGATATAAAAATAAAACGGATATAGATTTAACTAGCGAAACAGTAACAATATTTACCGGACCGGAAAATAAGATCCCATACTTACCACAAACAGTAACAACTAAACAAACTCAGAATGGGCAGTCGGCTACACGAATAACTAGTTATGGCTATACATTTGATACTTCGAATGCAGCAACCCCCTACAAAATAACTCAACGAATTGAAACCAATGATCCCGCTGATGTTAATCAGGTGGTTACTACTTACTCATATGACATGTGGGGTCATGCTCAAACAATTTCGATAGCAGCCAATGGAAAAACACGCAGTTCATCCATTAGCTATATCCCTGCAGGATCTACCACTTCTTCCGGTCGTTTTATTGCCAGCAAAACAAATGCGCTGAATGAAACGACTACCTACAATTGGAACGAAACATTAGGGTTGCTAAGTGATGAAACGCTTACGGTTGGTAATAAAAGCTTTAAAACATCCTATAAATACAATGGCTTTGGACAACTTACAGAAACAACTCAACCCGATGGAATGCGTAAAGCCAATGTAGTACAGTGGAATAACGATAACACAGCTCAATATTATACATATTCCGAATCATCGGGCAATGCTCCTACATGGGTGTATTATGATAATAAAGGGAGAGTTGTCAGGAAAGAAACTAAAGGGTTAAATGACAATACTATACGTGTATTTACTACCTATCGTACTGATGGAAAAATAGATAAGGTATCGGAACCGACATTCAATACCACATTTAATCCAACAAGTGATCCTTGTACTTCATACAGCTATAACCCCGACTATGGTTATCTTAGTTCGGTAACAACATTGATGGGAACTACCAGTACGGTTTATGATAAACTTAAAACGACCATTACTTCGCCCGAAGGAACAACAGAAACTGTAACAAATAGTGCCGGACAAACTATAACCTGTACTGTGAATGGCAAAAAAGTAACTTACGGCTATAGCTATACTAACTCATGTTTGACTAAGACTTCCACTCCTGTAGATGGACTGGCAGTGACAATGAACTATGATTTGCAAGGTAGGCTAATCAGATTGGTTGATCCGGATGGAGGGACTGAAGAGTCGCAATACAATGGGTTTGGTGATTTGCTTTGGTCTAGACAAAAAGTACACGATAATACAAATTATATCACAACTACTAATACCTATGATGATGCCGGCTTAGGTTTATTACAGAGTATTAACCGAAACGGAGAGATTACTACTTATACCTACGATACTCAATTTAAAAGCAGGGTAAACAGTATTGCAATAGCTAATAAAAATACTCAAACCTTTGGCTACGATGGTTTCAACAGGGTAATTAAAACAACAGAAGATATCATTGCTAATGGAACTACACGAGAATACATTAGTGAAAAGACATACGATGTTTATGGTCGGGTAAAAAGAGAAATTTATCCTACAGGCTACAATACAGTAAATGTCTACGACAAATATGGTAATCTGACAGAAGTGACAGATGCTACCCGCTCTATCTGGAAGGCTGTTGACGAAAATGCGAAAGGACAAATTTTGCATGTGAATAAAGGTGGCAAAATAACAACCTACGATTTTGACGAACGGGGATTACCTACCGGAATTACAGCAGATGGAGTTGTAAAAGCCGCCTATTCTTTCAATGCTAAAGGAAATTTGGAATATAGAACAGATGAACTATATGCAAATAATATTCAAAAAGAAGTGTTTATTGGCGATGGGCACGATTACGATATCCAAAACAGATTAACCTATTGGGGAGTATATAAGAACGGAGTGCTGGTAAAACCTAACACAATTACTTATGATCCCGTTAGTAGTAATATCACTGCAAAAAGTGATTTAGGGGCATTTACTTTGTATTATGGAGGTAAAAATCCAAATGGTAGTACAACAAGCAGACCGGATGGCTCCCTTATTGGACCCCATGCATTGTCATCCATTTCGGGCGTTCCGGCAAGTCCGTTCCCACAGGCTGACCTAACAGTAACGTATACCGACTTTAAGAAAATTGCCACGCTGCACGAAGGGACAAAAGATTATGAACTGACCTACGGCGTAGACGACCAACGACGCATGTCGGTTTACAAAGAAGGGGGTGTCACCAAACTCACTCACTATTATCTTGGCAATTACGAGGAAGAAGTAGATAATATTAATAATACTACCAAGAAAATCCATTATCTTAGCGGTGCTATTCTGATACAGGAAACCGGTAAGCCTGATAAGTTTTATTACAGCTATGCCGACTATCAGGGTTCGTTGATAGCACTTATTGACGAGAGTGGAAATATACAAAGATATGCCTACGACCCTTGGGGAGCACGTCGTGACCCGGATAATTGGGCTGAAAAAGACAGCCGTACTTCGTGGTTAGTGAATAGAGGTTATACCGGACACGAACATCTGGATGCTTTTGGTATTATCAACATGAACGGACGCGTTTATGATCCGCTAACGGCTATGTTCTTCAGTCCCGACCCTGTATTGGATGCAAACAATTGGTTGAGTTATAATCGTTATACGTATTGTTTTGGGAATCCGTTTAAGTATGTGGATCCCGACGGAGAGATAGCTTGGTTTGTGCCAGTTATAATTGGGGCTGTGATAGGTGCTTATAGCGGAGGGGTCATAGCAAATAATGGAGAGTATAACCCTACGAAGTGGGATTATAGTTCGGGTAAAACTTGGGGCTATATGTTGGGTGGTGCTATTGTTGGCGGAATAAGTGGTTATGCAGGTTGGGCGATAGCGGGTTCGGGTATCCCGATGGCAAATACGGCTGGTATAGCAGGTTCTTCGCTAATTAACTCAATAGGAACAAATATCTATACAGGTGGACAAACCCCTATTACGATGAGTTTAGGAGTTGCCTCTATTGACTTTACAAATGGTACTTTTGGTTATCTTGGCAAAGAAGGTAATAAGTGGTATGAAGATTTGGGATATGCTTTTGGTGCTTTGGCAAATTTACAAGATGGAGTTACTTTGTTTAGAGGTGGAGGACAAAATGTTAAAGTTAATTCTGCAAGTACAAAAGATGGACACGAATGGTGGGGACACAGTTCAATAACTGATGAAAAAGGCAATACGTTGGTATCTGTTGGACCAGACAGTCAGGTTCAAAAAGCTACAAGTATATCAGCAACTTGGAAAAACTCTATTAAAGGTGCAGATTTAAAGTGGGACACATATTTGAAGGCAAAAGGAACTTGGTCAATAGAACTTAACAATGTTAGCACGACAGCTATAAGTAAATATGCGTCAAATATAACTCGGTGGGATTTGCTTTTGAATAGTTGTGTAGGACATACTACACGGGCTTTATGGTCGGCTGGTGTTCCTGTTTTATATTTGTTTCACCCACACATGCTAAATGTACAACTACTTATCAGGCAATTAGGTATCTATTCAAGTTCGTATCTATATCAAATTCCAAAATAATACTAAAATACTATAACAATGAAACATTTAGCAATTACAATAATGTTAGTTTCCAGTATAAACTTATTCGGACAAGTACGAAATTTTAACGATATTCCAAAGGATATTTTGAAACAGCTAAACAAAATGGGCGTTGATAATTCGCCCTCGCTAAATAGTTCCGAAAGTGCTTATTTCAATGTAATTTTTAAAGATAGTTTGAAATGCTTTGATTTTACAGGAAAAAAGGTAGGGTTTATTTATAGCGGTGCAAAAAGTAATAAACAGGAATATTTTAAGATAGAAAAAGACAGGTTTAATCGCAACTATACCCCTAATAACGGCACTTTATACATTTTCAATGCAGTTCAAAAAGCGGAAAGCGGTGGATATGATGGTGCTATTGTGTATTGGAGTAAGTTTGTTGTACCGATAGAAAAAGTAGTTGCGAAATTGAAAAAGCAACGATAAAAATGTATTATTGAGTAAAGGTGTGGTTTCGTAAACTGCACCTTTATTTTTTTAGCCAGATAAAAATCGTTGCCGCTTTTGCGGCAAGAAAAAGAGGGGGGGGGATTTGCGGCTTTGCCGCAAATAAAAAAATAAGAAATCGGATTTTTACGTTTGTTTTATGCTCGGCAATAGTTAAACTTTGTTAAATATTCACTTTTCCACAAAAAGTTTTCAACACACGGCATTTTTCTTTTATTATTCTCTTTTTCAGTATTTTACACCTTGTTTTCTTTCCTTTTTTCTCTTTTTTCCAATCCTTTTTACAACGGTTTTTCAGCGGGGTGGGTGGGGGCTTTTTTGGGTGGTTTTTCTGGGGTATTTTTTGGTGTTTTGGTGGTTTTCTTTTGTCGGTTTTGGGGTTGTTTTTGGTGGTTTTTTAGGGTTCGGTTTGGGGTTCGGTTTGGGGTTCTCGGTGATTTAGGTAGTTTTTGAGTTGTAATTGGTTTATTTTTAGTGTTTTATTAGTTTTTTCTTTTTATTTGTCCCCGCTTTCAGCGGGGAATTTTTTCTCCCCCCCTTTTTTTATCCCGCTGAAAGCGGGATTGTATTTGATTGATTTTTAGCGGTTTTAATTTAAGTGTTCAACTTTTTTTCTTGTTCTATTTGCTGACGTTCCCACTCTGTTCGGCGTAGCTTAGTTGGCGCGGAATGTACGGCGAAGTCTCTGTTCGTCGT
>DATGXD010000075.1:0-3086 GCA_035299105.1 Paludibacter sp.
GGTTCCCATTGATGAAATTTCCCCCAACATGGTTCAGGCCGTCATGGCTTCGGAAGACGATTTGTTTCTTAGCCATCACGGGTTTTCATTTAAAGGTATCACAAAGGCTTACGAACACAATCAGAAAGGCAAGCGGATGCATGGAGGAAGCACCATTTCACAGCAAACGGCTAAAAACGTTTTCCTCTATCCGCAACGGTCTTATTTCAGGAAGGGGCTTGAAGCATATTTCACGTTTCTGATTGAACTTGTATGGTCGAAAAAACGTATTATGGAAGTGTACCTCAACGTGATTGAAATGGGTGATGGCATTTATGGGGTCGAAGCAGCATCGCTCGAACATTTCGGGGTACATGCTTCCGAACTTTCCAAACCGCAGGCCGCGCTTATTGCAGCTTGCCTACCCAATCCGCGGAAGTTCAGCCCTGTGCATCCTTCGTCCTATACCGAGCGCCGGAAAGGTCGTATCCTCTTGCTCATGTCGAAAATCGGCCCTGCTGATTTGGATAAAAAAGTTTCGCCACCCACAGCGAACAAGAAAAAGGGGAAAAAGAAAAAACATTGATTTATATTCTTATGAATGCAATAGAATACATCGATTGGGGGAATATCCAGTACAACGAAGCCTGGTCGAAACAAGAAACGCTTTTTGCCAAATCGGTCGAACGGAAAAGGAATGGCCTCCAGGCCGGTAACTACCTGGTTTTCTGCGAACACCCGCATGTGTACACGTTGGGAAAAAGTGGCGACGAACAGAACATGCTCCTGAACTACATCCAGCTCCAAGCCCAAAACGCCACGTTTGTACATACCAACCGGGGAGGGGATATTACATACCACGGGCCGGGGCAGGTGGTAGGTTATCCTATTTTCGACCTCGAAAATTTTGGTCTGGGACTGAAGCAGTATATTCATTTGATAGAAGAAGCCATCATTCAAACTCTGGCGCTATATAATATTAGTGCCGCCCGGCTCGAAGGGGCAACTGGGGTGTGGATCGATGTCGATTCGCCGGCTTGCCGGAAAATCTGTGCCATCGGTGTCCGTAGTTCGCGCTTTGTCACCATGCACGGCTTTGCATTGAATGTGAACACGCAACTAGAGTATTTCAACCATATCAATCCCTGCGGCTTCGTCGATAAGGGAATTACCTCCATGGAAAAGGAACTGGGGCATATGGTCGAAATCGAAGGATTGAAATTGAAACTCCGGAATAATATCGAACGGCTTTTCCAGGAAAATAGAGAGCCTGGTCGAAATTGACTGGCCATACATAAACCGAATGTTGAAGGAATTTAATGATTGTTTAAAATTCCAATCCCCGGACCGACAACTCAACAATTTTGCACGTGTTTTGTATTACCGGGTTTTGGGTTGTTCTGCTCTTGTAAACATCTGCCCCGGAATATGAACAGATATTTTGGTCTCCTCATTTTGGCCTTTCTTCTTTTCCCTTTTTCGCTGCCGGCCCAGTATCGGTTGAAAATGGGTCTCAGGCGTGTTGCCATGGGTGAAACACTATACTACAAGGCTAGCTGGGGTTTTTTGACCATAGGGAACGCCCGTACTCGCATAGATAAGGTGTTGTACAAAATCGGCACGCACATCTGTTACCGCATCGATGTCACCGGAAAGACCAACGGGCTGGCCCGCTTGTTCTTTGTTGATGACAAATGGACTTCTTATATTGATACGGCTTCCCTTATGACTGTGAAGTCGGCTTGCAGCATTCGTGAAGGAGGTTACTCCCTTAACGAGATGATTTACTTCGACCACAAAAATAAAAAGGCGCGCGTGATGCGCCTGGATAAAAACACGGGCACTTATTTTTTGAAAAATACCTATGCCACACCCGAAAACATACGCGATTTTGTGACAGGGTTCTTTGTATTCCGCTACCTTAATTTCCAGGCTTACCGGAATGGTGACAAATTCATTGTCAACGGATTCTATGAAAACGAAGGTTACAAGATAAAAGTATTGTATCTGGGCGAAGAATACATCCGGACTGATTTTGGCAGGATAAAATGCTATAAAGTGCAACCCGGAGTACCCAAAAACCGGGCATTCAATTCCGAAGATGCCCTTACCTTGTGGTTGTCATCCGACAAAAGCCGGAAAATCATGCGTATCAGGGCCAGCATATTTATAGGTGATGTTGTGGTTGATATACAAAAATAACAAGCATGATATGCAGGAATCCATAGGCCCATGCAAATTTTTGCCGTTTGTTTGCTGAGGTGTTTGGAATAAATTCTCTCGATAATAGCTCTCAAGTGAATATTTTATAGATTTTGAGATACAGACCTCATTAATTTGTCAGTTTTCTTGTTGTTTCCTGTGTTTCAGTACAATAACGAATCATGGCCTGTCATTAATTAAAATATAGAGGAAGTTAAGGCCTGGCTGGCGAATTCCGGGGGAAATATTTTTGAATTTTTTTTCTTGTCGCAACCCCGTTTTTATCAGAGTTTTGTGTGCTTTGGGTGGTGTTTGTCATGGAAATATTTCCCAAAGAAATTTGGTTGGTATCAAAAAACCTATTACTTTTGCACCCGCTTTGAGAGAGAAGCACACCTGGTAGTTAGGGAAGAATAAAATGAGAAATAATTCTTGAAAATTTTTTCTTGAAAATTTTGGTGGTAAATAAATTTGCATTATCTTTGCAGTCCGTTTCGCTTACAAAATACGGTTTTTGTTTTTACTCTGGGAGCAGATAGAATCACTGGCGGAATGTAGTAGAATGGAAAATATGACCGATGGCGTTGAGTCGCTGTTCGGGAACAACAAGCAAATCCGCAATTAAAAAACCTTGTGATAAGGTGCGTGGATGAAATGATCTTTGAATGAACTTGAAACAACTTAAATGTAGTATAAGGAAGGTAATAAAACTTGTACTCGTCAATTTTAAATAAAGAAGGAAGGTAGTCATACTGAGCAGAAATATAAAAGAGATACAACGAAGAGTTTGATCCTGGCTCAGGATGAACGCTAGCGACAGGCCTAACACATGCAAGTCGAGGGGCAGCACATGAGTAGCAATACGATGGTGGCGACCGGCGCACGGGTGAGTAACACGTATGCAA
>DATGXD010000076.1:0-3104 GCA_035299105.1 Paludibacter sp.
TCCAAATGCCGAAAAATTATTATCTAAACGACAATCCTGAAAACGAACCGTTGGTGCGTTGGCGTAGCCATGCCAACCTCCTGTTTACCAACTGGCTGAACTATTTCGTGTACCAGGAAACTCCATATGATTTGACGAAAATACATTGATAAAGTGGCCCCTCAACCCCTAAAGGGGAACTAAGCACGTGTTGCTATTTCAACACAAAACTAAAATGAATTCTAAATCAAATTTATCAGGCAATGCTAACTCCAATTCCCCTTTAGGGGTTGGGGATCATCGTATCGAACTTCTCGCTCCCGCAAAAAACCTCGAATGTGGCCTGGCTGCAATCAACCACGGTGCAGATGCCGTTTATATTGGCGCTTCGCAGTTTGGCGCACGTGCTGCCGCAGGGAATCCCATCGAAGATATTGCCGCGCTTGCTGGCCACGCACACCGTTTCAGGGCTAAGGTGCTGGTGGCATTGAATACCGTTCTGACCGATGAGCAGTTGCCCATTGCCGAAAAACTGGCTTGGGATGTGTACAATGCCGGTGCCGATGCCCTGATTGTGCAGGACATGGGAATCCTCAAACTCAATTTGCCCCCCATTGCCTTGCATGCAAGCACACAAACCGATAACCGCACGGTTGAAAAAGTAAAGTTTTTACAGGATACGGGATTTTCGCGTGTGGTGCTGGCCCGCGAACTGACTTTGCAGCAAATTTCTGAAATTGTCGGACAAACCCGGATTGAACTCGAGGCTTTTGTGCATGGTGCCTTGTGCGTGAGCTACAGCGGGCAATGCTACATGAGTCAGGCTGGTTGCGGTCGAAGTGCCAACCGGGGGCAGTGTGCGCAGTATTGCCGGTTACCATACTCTTTGGTTGATTCCGAAAATAATGTCCTGGTTAAAAATAAGCATCTCCTTTCGCTGAAAGACCTCGATTTGTCGGATTCGCTGGAGGAAATGATGCAAGCCGGTGTAACCTCATTCAAAATTGAAGGAAGGCTAAAGGATGTTGAATATGTGAAAAATATCACCGCGTATTACCGGCAGCGGCTGGATGCACTCCTGGAAGGGAATCCCCGGTTTAGACGTGCATCGGCGGGACGCACCACTTTCTTTTTCGAACCAAACCCGGAGAAAAGTTTCCGCCGAGCTAGTACCGGTTATTTCCTCCATGGGCGCGGACCCGGGATGGTGCAGGCCGATACGCCAAAATCGTTGGGGGAGTCCATTGGAAAGGTGGAATTTGTTGGGCGGAATTATTTTGAAATGCAAAATGGAAACCTGCTGAACAATGGTGATGGACTTTGTTTCCTTAACAAGAAGGGGGAGCTAACTGGCTTTAGGGTCAACAAGGTAGAAGACAAGAAGGTTTTTCCGGCCGAAATGCCGTGGTTGGAAGTAGGAGCCATGTTGTTCCGGAATCAGGACCAAGCTTTCGATAAGATATTGAAAGGCAAAACGGCGGAACGGAAAATCGGTGTCGATATTCTTTTTAAAGAGGATGAAAATGGTTTTTGCGTCCGTGTGACCGATGAGGATGGAATCTCGGTTGAACATATGGAACCTGCTGAAAAACAGCCCGCACAACGGCCGGAAGCCGTTGCCGAAAATATTAAAACCCAGTTTTCAAAACTTGGAAACACGATTTATGAAGCAAGGGGAATATGCATTGAAATAGGGCAGCCCTGGTTTTTCCCGGCTTCAAGACTGGCCGAATGGCGGCGGCAGGCAATTGAAAAATTGGATGAAGCGCGCACAAAGGCTTATGTCCGTGAGTCTCGGCGCGAGCCGGTTAATGCCAATTTTCCGGCGGAAAACCTTACTTACCTTGGAAATGTAACCAATAGGCTGGCAGGACAATTCTATGAAGAACACGGTGTCAAGGATGTGAAACCAGGTTTTGAAGTGAAGGCCGAACAGGGAGTCCCGCTCATGTTTTGCAAATATTGCATCAAGTCTGAAATGGGCTGGTGTCCGAAAGACGGTTATAAAGCTATATTTATAGAACCGCTTTATTTAGTACATAAAGACCAGAAATATAAACTTACATTCGATTGTAAGGTATGCGAAATGATGATTTCAAAAGAATGAATTCCCCTTTATGTTAAGTGTAAATATTGATTCGGGCATAAATATTTTTATGGATAATTTCCAGCCGAATTTCTTGATAGGGTTAATCTCCGGAAACTTAACGTGAGTTCGATATAAGATTCCCTTGATTTTTTTTTACAAGTCCGAAGGACTTGCCTTGTCCATTTTTCATGGGCTGCACCCGTGGTTATTGAGAAATTAAATCCCCCATTATACTTATTAAATATAATGGGGGATTAATGTTTACTGCTAAATGTCGCCTTATTTTGCTTGGATTGCTTCAACAATTTTGGCTTCCAGTTCTTCGGCTAATTCAGGGTTTTCCTTGATAACGGCCTTGGAAGCATCGCGTCCCTGTGCCAGCTTGGTGTCGCCATAGCTGAACCACGAACCACTTTTCTTGATAATCCCATATTCGACGCCCAAATCGAGGATTTCACCTGTCTTGGAGATTCCCTCACCGAACATGATGTCGAATTCGGCTTTGCGGAACGGTGGCGCCACCTTGTTTTTCACCACTTTCACGCGGGTTTGGTTACCGATAGCATCCTCACCGTCTTTCAGCTGGCCGATACGACGGATATCCAAACGTACCGAGGCGTAAAACTTCAATGCGTTACCGCCGGTAGTTGTTTCGGGGTTTCCGAACATTACACCGATTTTTTCGCGTAGCTGGTTGATGAATATGCAGGTTGTATTTGTCTTGTTGATATTGGCCGTCAGTTTACGCAGGGCCTGCGACATCAAACGGGCTTGTAAACCCATTTTCGAGTCGCCCATGTCACCTTCGAGTTCGGCTTTGGGTGTCAGCGCCGCCACCGAGTCGATAACCACGATGTCGACAGCCGAGGAGCGGATCAATTGGTCGGCAACTTCGAGCGCCTGTTCGCCACTGTCGGGTTGCGAAATAAGCAAGTCTTCGATATTCACTCCCAACTTTTCGGCGTAAAAGCGGTCGAAGGCATGTTCGGCATCGATAATGGCGGCAATTCCACCGGCTTTTTGGGCCTCGGCAATG
>DATGXD010000077.1:0-4993 GCA_035299105.1 Paludibacter sp.
GCTTTGTTTTTGTTCGCACCTTCGCACTCGGTGCATGTTTTGGAAGGATCCTTGAATAATTTCTCAACCTTGCCGTAATATTTCCCGTTGGCGGCTTTGAAGATATATACAATCGATTTAGGGCTTCCGTCCTTGTCATCAATTGTTTTCCATTTTCCAATAATTTTATCGGCTTGCCCGAAACCATTCAGGCTAAATAGAACCACGTATGCGAGGGAAAGAAAAAGTTTTTTCATGACCGTAAAATTTTAAAATCCATACAAAGGTATTGAATATTTAAATAACGGCAAGAAATGTCTTTTTGTTTTTGTTATACTTCCATGATTTACCTTGGTACCTTGGAGGATTAACCGTTTTTTTCCTTACATTTGGAAACGTGGTTGGAAATCAACGTCGAAGGTTGGAGGCGGCATGTATAACTTTTAAAAACAAAATTGGCATAATGAGGACAATAAATATTACCGGCAAACCCGAAATAGACACGATTATCCGGCAGTGTACCATCTGTTTCTTGGGGCTGGTCGGAAACGATGGGACACCCCATGTCATACCCATGAATTTTGGTTATGAGGGGAATGAGATTATCCTGCATTCCAAACCCGATGCGAAACAAGTGGCGTTGGCAACTGCAAACAACCGGGTTTGTGTCACTTTTTGTACGGAAAGCAAACTGGTGTTCCAACACCCCGATGTGGCATGCAGTTACAGGATGCAAGCAAAAAGTGTTGTTTGTAAAGGAAACGTGTCATTTATCGAAGCACTTGATGAAAAGGAAAAAGCGCTGGATATCCTTATGAGAAACTATTCGGGCAAGGAATTCAAATATTCATTGCCGGCCCTTGCCAACGTGAAAGTTTGGAAGGTGGCTGTTACCGAAATGACAGCCAAGGCATTCGGACAAAAACCTTAAACGCCGGTTTTTGCGAGTTTGTTTCCTGCCAGTTTGTCAAAACGGCGCTTGGTTGGCATGCAAATTCATTGCTGGGTTTTTATCCATGTGTGGCCAGCCTGCTTGCGTGGAATTCAATTGAAAGAAAACGAGTTGTTGTTTTAACTCAAAATGCTTTAATCGTAGGTGCATACTGGCTTTTGCGGGGAAAAATGCAACCTCGCCGGGACTGGATGTTCAAGGGTTCAATGATGAATTATTTCTTTGCGTTGGTTCGCGGCCAACAAAATGCAGAAACCACAAACTTTTTATTTTCCCTGTTCGTTTTATTCAATACCGGTAGTCCAAGTGCCAGGTGCTTGCTTTTTGGCATGGCAATTGAAATAATGAACACGAATGATGGACTGTTTTAGCTAATGTATTTGCATTGAGGGTTTTAGAAATCATTCTGTTTGAAGTAGTACATAAATAAATGCCATAATGGCAGAATAATAAATTTTCAAAATGAATAATCCTTTTGATAGTTCATTCAGCGATGAAGTGATGGGTCCGACCGATATGTTTCCAATTATTTCGCTTAACGAAAACATTTCCGACCTGAATATAAATTCGGGCGATGTGCTTCCAATCCTGCCATTGAGAAACATGGTCCTGTATCCGGGGGTGTTGCTGCCTGTAGCTGTGGCACGTTCAAAATCATTGAAGCTTGTCCGGAATGCCAACGAAAATGACTTGCTGATTGGTGTGTGTTCGCAGATAGACAAACGTCTTGATGATCCCACTATTGACCAACTTTTCAGAATGGGTACTGTAGCCCAGGTCGTTAGGATTCTCGAAATGCCGGATAACACCACCACGGTTATCCTTGAGGGCAAACGGCGGTTTCAACTGGGTGAACTTGAGTCGGCAAAACCTTTCATGCGCGCGCGTGCCCATTTGGTGGAAGACGCCTATCCCGACCTGAACGACAAATTGTTCCTGGCCTTGGTGTCATCGATAAAGGATTTGGCCATTAATATCATAAACGACTCGGGTGCTATGTCTCCCGAAATGGCTTTTGCTATCCGGAATATTGAAAATCCTGTATTCCTGATTAATTACGTGTGCGTGAATTTCGGGCTTAATGTAAAGGAAAAGCAGCGCCTGCTTGAAATAGATGAAGTGGTTGAGCGGGGGTACCAGTTGCTTGAATTGTTGAACAAGGAATCGCAATTGCTTGAAATCAAAATGTCGATTCAAAACAAGGCGAAGGAAGGTATCGACCAGCAGCAACGGGAATACTTCCTCCAGCAGCAGATCAAGACTATCCAAAACGAACTTGGAGGCGGCTCCATGGAACAAGAACTGGAAGACTTCAGGGAGCGGGCCAAGTCCAAGAAATGGAGCGAAGCAGTAGCAAAGATTTTTGAAAAGGAAATCAAAAAACTGGAACGGATGAGCCAGCATTCGCCCGATTATTCAACCCAGCTGAATTATATTGAAACATTGCTCGACTTGCCTTGGAACGAATACAGCAAGGATAACTTCAACCTGAAAAATGCTCGCAAAGTGCTTGACAAGGACCATTTCGGGATGGATGCCGTGAAAGAAAGGATTATCGAGCATTTGGCAGTCTTGAAATTGAAAGGTGACATGAAATCACCGATTATTTGCCTGTATGGACCTCCGGGGGTGGGTAAAACCTCTTTGGGAAAATCGATTGCCACAGCCTTGAACCGCAAATACATGCGTATTTCATTGGGAGGGCTTCATGATGAAGCCGAAATCCGCGGGCACCGCAGGACGTACATAGGGGCGCTCCCCGGCAGAATCATGCAGAATATTCAAAAGGCGAATTCGGCCAATCCGGTTTTTGTCCTCGACGAAATCGATAAGGTAACCGCCGATTACAAAGGCGACCCCTCGTCGGCCTTGCTCGAGGTCCTTGACCCTGAACAGAATACGGCGTTCCACGACAATTACCTGGATGTTGATTTCGACTTGTCAAAAGTATTGTTCATAGCCACGGCAAACAACATAGGCACAATTCCACGCCCGTTGCTCGACCGGATGGAGTTGATTGAAGTCAGCGGTTATACCCAGGAGGAAAAAGTTGAAATTGCACGCCGGCATCTGGTAACCAAAGAGTTGGAAAACCATGGTTTGAAGGAGACCGATGCTGTTTTGTCGAAGCCGCTAATCAGCAAAATAATTGATTCATATACCCGCGAGTCGGGCGTGCGTGAACTCAACAGGCAAATTGCCGCATTGATGCGTAAGATTGCCAAACACGTGGCCTCCGACGAAGTCTACAATGTGGAAGTGGCGGAAGGCGATTTGAAAAAATACCTTGGTGCGCCGCGCTACAGCAGCGAAAAATACCAGGGGAACGAATATTATGGTGTTGTTACCGGTTTGGCATGGACACAGGTTGGAGGCGAAATCTTGTTTGTTGAATCGAGCCTTAGTAAAAGCAAGTCGCCACACCTTACACTGACTGGCAACCTGGGCGATGTAATGAAGGAGTCGGCCATGCTTGCGTTGGAATACATTAAATCGCATGCCGATAAGTTGGAAATAGACAGCCAGTTGCTCGATGAATGGAACGTCCATATCCATGTTCCCGAAGGTGCTATCCCAAAAGATGGGCCCTCGGCCGGCATTACAATGACCACTGCATTGGCTTCGGCATTCACCAAGCGGAAAGTAAGGAAAAACCTGGCCATGACAGGCGAAATAACCTTGCGTGGAAAGGTGTTGCCGGTGGGGGGAATCAAAGAAAAAATACTGGCGGCCAAACGTGCCGGGATTACGGATATTGTCTTGTGCGTTGAAAACCGGAAGGATATTGACGAAATCAAACCAGTTTACCTGAAAGGACTTTCGTTCCATTATGTGACTGACATCATGGAAGTTATTGATTTTGCCTTGCTCAAGTAATTGTTTTTGCTTGAAAAGCGAATCCTGCCGTGGAAATGGCAGGATTCTTTTTTTTTGGCTTGGGTAATTCCGGAAAATAGGTTAATTTTGTAGCGATTTTTTAAATACCAACCATTAATAATTATTGTAGTGAAAACAAACATTTCCTTTTTTGTATTAGCGATGGCATTCATCTTTACCGCTTGTAAAACGGTGCAGATTGAAAAGCCCAAGGAATCATACCTGCCATCCGACATTTCGCCTGTTGTTTCGGAATTGCCGCTCCAGCTCGAACTGAATGTGAAGAAACTCGAGGCGGCCATCAACAACAAGATGACCGGACTGCTTTTTGAAGGTAATAACATATCGAGCAAGGACTTATCGGTGAAGGTCTGGAAAGCTCAGAATTTTACATTCACGGTAAGTAACAACGTCATTGAATACAAAATACCCCTGAAAGTTTGGTCGCGTTTTGCATGGAGGGTGGAGAAGTTCGGTTTGGCAGTAGGCGATTATTATGAAGCTGCTGGAACTATCATGCTGAATTACAAGACTTCTGTGAATATTGATAAGAACTGGAAGATTGTGACGAAAACAACTGCTTCGGGATACAGCTGGATTGAAACACCGAAACTGAATATCGTGGGGGTTGCTGTGCCTGTCACACCTATTGCCAACTACGCCTTGAACCGTTTCGACCAAATAATAAACGACCAGATTGACAATACCCTTGCGCAATCCGTTGATTTGAAAAAGTATGTGTCGCAAACCTGGTCGGAAGTCCAGAAACCGCGCCTGGTTAGCCCCGAAAACAATCTGTGGGTGAGGATAACGCCAAAGGATATTTATATGTCGCCATTCACAACTGCCGGTACGAAATTAAATATGGCGGTGGCCCTTAACGCCCAAATTGAATCCTTTGTCGGCGTCCAACCCAAAGCCAACAACCCGGTTCAACTTCCTGAATTGAAAATCATGAACCGCCTTCCCCAGCAATTCAACCTGAACCTGGCCGCCGATGTGACCTTGGAAAAAATTTCGCAAATGGCTTCGGAGGAATTAAAGAACAGGACATTCACCGAAGGCAAGAAATCTGTTACCATTACCGGTATTTCCATTTTCGGGAGCGAAGGGAAAGCGGTGTTTGTTGCAGATTTGACAGGGTCTTTCAAAGGGCGGATTTATTTCAAGGGCAACATGACTTAC
>DATGXD010000078.1:0-2763 GCA_035299105.1 Paludibacter sp.
TGCTTCCGGAATATTTTTGACCATAGGTCCGAAACGGAGTTGCTCGGCATTTATGCCTCGGGGAACAAAAATGTCAAACTGAATATCCTGGAAGTATTAAAGCCATTGGCGACTGAGGTCAGCCTGCCTTTCCTGCTGCAAGAAATCAAGAATGAGGATGTTGACATTTGCTTTGTGGCAGTGGGGGTTTTGTGCCGCCTGCGCAGCACGGACGAGATTGTGTCTGCATTCGAAAGCGCATTCGAAAAGGATTCGCCTTTCTTTTCGGTTTTAATATTGATGTTGGATCATTATTTATATGCCGAATTCCAATACCGGTGATTTGATAGTATGAGTTGGGAAATAATATTTTATAATGCCATTACCTACGGGATATTGACCTATTCGGTGGTGTTGCTGTGTGCTTACCTGATTATTGGCTTATACTCCACCTTCGCGAACCTGCAGCACATGAGGAAGCACAGCTACACGGAGTATGACATAGCCGCTTCATCGCCCATAGTCCCTTCTGTCAGTGTGCTTGCACCGGCGTATAACGAAAGTGCAACCATAGTGGAGAATGTAAGGTCTTTGTTCTCTGTTTATTATAACAACATTGAACTTGTTGTCATCAATGATGGGAGTAAAGATGATTCCCTCCGGAAGCTGGTCGATTCCTATTCGCTGGTCAAGGTCCCGTACTTTGTAAATGAAAGAATTGCAACAAAACCCATAAGGGGGATATATAAAAGCACCAACCAATCCTTCAAAAACCTTATTGTTGTCGACAAAGTCAATGGGGGGAAAGCCGATGCGTTGAATGCCGGGTTGAATATAGCCTCCAACAGGTACGTGACCTGCATAGATGTGGATTGTGTCCTGGAGCAGGACGCCTTGTTGCGTATGATCAAGCCTTTTATGTCGAGCCCCGACAAGCACGTGATTGCTGCGGGCGGTGTTATCCGTGTTGCAAATTCATGTGAAATCAGGGATGGGAAGATAGTCAAGGTGCATTTGCCCCGGAACCTGCTGGCCAGGATACAAACGGTGGAATACATAAGGGCCTTCTTGCTGGGGCGGATGGCATGGAGCAAGCTTAACGGCCTGCTTATCATTTCGGGGGCTTTCGGCATGTTCGACAGGGACATTGCAATAAAGTGCGGGGGATATAACACGAAAACCGTGGGCGAGGACATGGAACTGGTGGTGAGGATGCGGTTGTACATGGAGGATGCCGGGATTCCGTACAGGGTCAGGTATATTTCCGACCCCTTGTGCTGGACCGAGGTGCCGGCAACTTACAAGATACTGGGCAGGCAGAGGGACAGGTGGACAAGGGGAACCATTGAAACATTGCTGCAGCACAAGAAACTTTTTTTCAACCCCAAGTACAAGATACTCGGTATGTTAAGTTACCCGTACTGGTTCTTTTTCGAAATGCTTGCCCCGGTGGTGGAAACTATCGGGTGGATCTTGTTCTTGTTCCTGGCTTTCCTCGATATTATCAATTGGCCGTTCTTTTTTGTCTTGCTGTTCTTCATTATTACGATGGGATACCTGTTTTCCACCCTGGCCATTACCATGGAGGTTTTCACCTTCAACCAGTATAAGGAAGCCCGCGATATCCGTAAACTGTTTGCGGCCATTCTTCTGGAGCCTGTGGTTTTCCATTTGTTCACGGTGGGCGCTGCCGTCAGGGGATTTATGAGAAAGCTGTTCAGGACAGACAAGGTCTGGGGCGAAATGACAAGAAAAGGTTTCAAGACAAATTGAATGGGAAGGGTTTATTCAAGTTACAAGCTTGCCTGCTGTAGGTTATCAATTATGCATCATCTCTTATGTGCTAAAATACCAAGGTCCAGTTCATAAGTTTGTCTTTCATTTTTCCCAACAGGTCCTTTTATACTAACCCGAATTAATCCATGCAACAAAAATGAAAAAGAAGGATAGTTGTTTTGCACAATGCTTTAGCTTGATAGATAAATCAATGCTCCCCATTCTTTTTGTTAATTATACGGGGGTCGTAACTTACGCCAATCCATCGTTCCTGAGGCTTATTGCCTGCGATGACGAAATAGCCTGTGCCAACGAATACATTCGACACAGGACCATATTCGATTTTTTCGAGACAGGGGACATGGAAAACGGCGGCAGGCCGGAATACATTCTGGAAAGCATGTATTCCCGGAAAAGGTCGGATGGGGATGTTGAATTCCAGGTCAAAACCCATGAGGGTGCTATGAAATGGGTGGCATTGGAAGATGTCACCAAGTTTGAAGCCGAATCGGGGGTCGAGTACCAATTAGTATTGAAAGATATCCCACGCAAAAGGCGCGGTGCGGTACAGCCACCAGTAAGCAATCCGGACTCCACCGGGGATGCACTGCTTGCCGCTTTCATGGAGAATATGCCCGTTATGGCGCTTGCGACCAATACCGCGGGTGAAGTGACGAGTGTCAACAAGCGCTTTGCCGATGTGTGCAATGAAGACGCCGGGGATATTGTTGGCAGGCAGCTCGATGAACTTGAAATGTTCCGGAACGGTACTGTCGGTTCCGATTTGTTGGAGTTGAACCGCAAGGTTGGCGAATCCCAATGTCCGGCCAGCCGGAAGGCAACTTTGCTGCACCCGGCGGCTAAAAGGGGGATAAGCCTGGGTATTACTACTTTCCCCTTGATGGTGGATGGGAACCTGGTTGGGCTGGGAACCGTTTTGGTTGAGGAAGCTGGGTTGACCCGGTCGGAGGAACTGGAAAACATCAAGGAAGAACTGGAATATTATAA
>DATGXD010000079.1:0-5910 GCA_035299105.1 Paludibacter sp.
TGTACCAACTCGGAGGTTTGGGACAACTCGAAAACGACTTGTTCGACATTTACAAAGACCGAAAAGAAGGCATCCAAACCCTGGCAACCCGCGCCACCCACATAGGGGAACTAAAAACGCACTACATCGCAACCCACAACAAGGTTATTTCCCTTATCCAGCAGACAAGTTATCCGGCAAGCGGGCGTAAAAAATTCGCACGCATTGTCACCCTCCTCACCTCGAGGGGACTGGTATGCCTGGACCAATTCCAATGTGCTCAACAATCGTCAGGAGGCATTTTCAATCCAGCCGCATACAACCGGGAACAATTGGTTTGCGACATGGGCAAACCAACGAACATCCTCCGGTCGGTACATCACTTCGCCAAGCTCAATAATTCACAAGGGCATTTTTCATGGTAATTGCCGGGGGTGGGACTTCGACACACTTTCGCATTGAGAGTTCAACCTTTCAGGTATTTTATGCGTTTATAGTAAAAATAAACACAACGAAGTCAATCATTAAAAAAACATCCCATGAAAATAGTAATATTCGGCGCCAACGGGAAAGTTGGTTCGGTACTGGTAGAACAGGCATTGGCAAAAGGGCACACTATAGTTGCATATATCCGGGAGGGAACTTCAGTAATGAAGCAACACCCGAAGTTGAAAATAATTGTAGGAAAATTGAATGAAAGCCTGAAAATTGCAGATGCCGTTGCAGGCGCCGATGCCTGCATTTCGTCCCTTGGAGGGAAATCGTTGATACGGCATGCACCGGAAATTGTGGCCGGGATAGACAACATCGTCACGGCACTTGAAAAACAGCAAGTCCGCCGGTTCATTTACCTTTCGAGCATAGGCGCCGGCGAAAGCCAAGTGATGTTCCCTCCCCTTGCCCGGTTTTTCATCACCAGGCTGATCCTACGTGTTCCATTGGCCGACCACAACCTGAACGAGGGGCGGATAGCCGCCAGCAACCTCCATTGGACGATTGTGAGGCCAACCACCCTGACAAATGGCCGACTTTCGGAAAACCTCAACCATGGGATTTTCAAAAGGAGGCTTCCCCGGAACCCGGTAATTTCCCGAGCCAGCCTGGCTGCATTCATGCTGAAACAAGTTACAGATGAAACATACATTCACAAATGCGTGTGGGTATATGAAAAAAAGGATTGAAGAGCCAAGCCTTTGGAAACGCAAAACCAACTTTTGCGTTTCTTTTATTCCCGCGATAATGCCTAACTTTGCCCACTAGGACACAAAACCGGAACCCCGAACAAATACTCAGCCAAATGATTGAAAACAAGACTTTTGAACGCATTGATTTCACGACCGACAAACTGATTGAAGACATATATGAAACCTGCCGTTTTGCGAATTGCAACTTTTTCCAGGCCAATCTAACCAATATCTCGTTTCGCGAGTGTGTTTTTGAAGATTGCGATTTCAGCATGGCAAGCTTGAAAAACACAACCCTGACCGATGCACGTTTCATAGGTTGCAAGTTGGTGGGCGTACAATTCGAAGAATGCAACCCGTTCCTATTTTCGGTGGATTTTGAAAATTGCATATTGAAACTGGCCGTATTCTACAAGGTGAAATTGAAAAAGACACGCTTCAAGAACTGCAACATGGAAGAGGCTGATTTTAGCGGGGCTGATTTAAGTTCGGCGGTATTTGACAATTGCGATTTAAACCGGGCTGTTTTCCAAGGTGCAAACCTCGAGAAAGCCGATTTCCGGACAGCGTTCCGGTATTCAATCGACCCCGAACTCAACAGGATGGCGAAGGCACGTTTTTCAAGAATGGGAATCGCGGGGTTGCTCCACAAATACAGGATAGAGATAGAATAGCTTACTGCACATCCAGCAGCTTGTGAAGCTGCACCGACAACCTCCAACGCGGTTCCCTGGCAATTACCGACAAGCAATAATCCAGGTTCGCGCGGTTTGTTTCCATGCGCCGTTTCAGTTCGCCATCAAAAACCGGACTCAGGAAATAATTCTTTGCCCGGGGAAGGTCATCGATGGATGGTATTTCATCGCCAGCCACGACGGGGAAACGGAATTCACCAACCGATTGGAAATTCGCGTTTAACGTTTCCACTCCTACCTTGGGACTACACGAAACATAGTCGATACCCTCCGGCACCGGGTTTGTCCCGTTGGTTTCAATCGCCTGGTAATAATCTTTGAAATGGTTCAGGATTTCGCTCGTTAACTGCAATGTTGGTTCGCCCCCGGTCCATATTATCATGCTCGAAGCATGTTTCCGCACTTCGGCCAGCACATCCCCAATAGTCATTTCCACACCCCCGCTCCAATCGGTATCACAAAAAGAGCAGTTTTTATTGCAGTTGGAAAGGCGGATAAAAGTAGCCGACCGCCCTACATTGGCGCCTTCGCCCTGGATGGAATTGAAAATTTCAACAACTTTCAACTTAAGCTTCATAAATAGCCTTGGTTTTGGGCGTTTCGCATACTTCCACTTTAAACAAGAGCGGAAATTGCGCCTTGAAAGTATCGTGAAGGTATTTGGCTATATTTTCGGCCGTGGGATTCACACCCGGCATCACATCGTTCAAGTGGCGGTGGTCGAAAACATCGTCGAGGTGTTTCTTAATTGGGTCCAAGTCGCGGTAATCGACCACAAACCCGACCTCGTTCAGTTCTTCGGATCTGAAATAAAACGTAACAACATAATTATGACCATGCAACCGCTTGCAAGGGTGGTTTTCTTTTAGCCCATCAAGAACATGGCTTGCCGAAAAATGAAATTCTTTACTTATTGTGTACATAGGAATTCTTTAATTTTATTCTTTCAATCCATAAGAACAAATCGATTACGAAAAAGTTGGCACCAAAAGCCACAAAGCCATCTTTTTGCCGGGCAAAAAAACAATCAAAAACCTTGGAAAGGTAAGCCACCGAATTAATTAAGGCTGCAAAAGTACTATTTTTTTGCGAAGCCGGAAAATTTTCTAAATTTGCATGTTCATTCAATAACAACCCGCTTATGTACAAAAACGCATTAACAACAGCCTTTCTTTTTATATTTTGCTCCTCGCTTTTTGCCCAACAATACAGCAAATACTTTACAGACGAGGCTTGCCGGGTGGATTTCCATTTCTGTGGCAATGCAAAATCGACCGCTGCCTATCTCGACAAAATAATCCGGGAACCTCTTTGGGGTGGGCGACACTCGAATTTATCCGGGAGCATGAACCTGGGAGAATACCGGTTCCAGGTTTTGGACAGCATGAGCAACCAGCTTATTTACTCCGACGAATTCAGCACCTTGTATTTCGAATGGCAATCGACTCCCGAAGCAAACCTGTTGGATAAGACATTCGAGCAGTCGATCCAATTCCCCTACCCTTTGAACCCCGTGAAGCTGGTTATCGAAAAGCGGATGGGCTACAGTAATTGGAAAACGCTGTTGCAAATGGGCATTTCGCCCGGCGACAAACTTATCAGGCGGTCAAAACCGCTGGATGTGCCAGTTAAAACAATTTGCAAAACGGCAGAACCCGACAAGGCAATAGACATTGTGGTTATTGCCGAAGGCTACACCGCCAAGCAACAGGCTAAATTCTTCAAAGATGCCCAAAAACTGGCCGACAACCTGTTTACCCACGAACCATTTGCCAAATACAAACCGCGTATCAATATCTATGCGGTTGCAGCCGTATCGGCCGATACCGGGGTTTCATTGCCACAAGAAGGCAACTGGCGGAATTCCGCACTGGGGTCGCATTACTACACTTTTTATTCAGATCGGTACCTGACAACCCCGAATGTGTTTACGGTTCGCGACTATGCGGCGCTGGTGCCTTACGATGCCATTTACATACTGACCAACACCAAGACTTATGGTGGAGGCGGCATTTTCAACTTCTACGCCCTGGCAGCGGCCGACAGTAAGCGGGCGCAAACCGAAGTCACCGTACACGAATTCGGGCATTCGTTTGCCGGACTGGCCGACGAGTATTTCAGGGAAGGCTCCGATGTGCTGGATGGAATGTATGATTTGAAAGAAGAACCATGGGAGCCGAACATTAGCTCGCTTGTGCTGTTCGACAAAAAGTGGAAAAGTGAACTTCCGGCAGGCACTGTGATTCCAACGCCGCTGACCGATGAAAACAAAGCTAAAATAGGTGTTTTCGAAGGGGGTGGGTACCTTACCAAGGGTATGTACCGCCCGTATTTCGATTGCCGTATGCGCACAAACACAGCAAAAGCATTCTGCCCTGTGTGCGAAAAAGCGGTGGAGAAAAGGATATTGTTTTTGACTGAAAACCCTTAAACCCACCGGGGAAATAAACGCAGCAAACACAAAGCCACGCGAAGCACACCGGGGAGCTTTCCTTTTCCCGAAGGTTCGTAAGCCCGGAAGCACTTATTTGCTTTCTTTCAGGAAAAATACTTTTTTAGCTGTATTCCCCGGCTTGGAAGCCGTTGTTACCGATGATTTGGCGACTTGTGGCTTACTTACGTTCTTATCGGCTGCCTGGTGGCGTTTTCCCCTCCCGGGGTCAATTCCCGGGCCCTTGACTTTGTTTGCCGCTTTCGGCTTGGCCTTGGACCTTTTGTCCGCCAGCACATAATCCGCATGGAAAGGTTGCTCTTTCATTACCGGAATATCAATCGAAATCAGTTTCTTGATATCGCGCAGGTATTCGAGTTCTTCCTCATCGCAAAACGAAATGGCTTTCCCCTCCTGCCCGGCCCGCCCTGTCCGGCCGATACGGTGAACGTAAGTTTCCGGTATGTTCGGGATTTCGTAGTTAATCACCAGGTTCAGGTTGTCTATATCAATGCCACGGGCTGCAATATCGGTGGCCACCAGCACACGTGTGGTCCGTTCTTTGAAATTCCGCAAAGCGTTCTGGCGGGCATTCTGCGATTTATTCCCATGGATAGCCTCGGTTTTGATATGCACCTTGGACAAAAACCGCTGCACCTTGTCTGCACCGTGTTTGGTTCGGGTGAAAACCAATGCCGTGTCAATTTTCTTGTCCTGGAGGATGTGGATGAGCAAATCTTTTTTATCGGCTGCGGCCACGTAATACATTTCCTGCTCCACGGTTTCGGCTGTAGTCGATACGGGAGTCACCGAAACTTCTTCGGGGTCGGTGAGGATGGTGGAAGCCAGTACGCGGATTGATTCGGGCATGGTAGCCGAAAAAAACAGTGACTGGCGTTTTGCGGGAATCAACTTCAGCAGCTTTTTCACATCGTGGATAAAGCCCATGTCGAGCATACGGTCGGCTTCGTCGAGTACGAAGATGCTTAGTTCATTCAGTTTTATGAAGCCCTGGCCTTGCAAATCGAGCAAGCGGCCGGGAGTAGCCACAAGTATATCGACACCCGCTTTCAAAGTCCCTACCTGGCTGTTTTGGGAGACCCCGCCAAAAATAACGGCATGGCGTAAATTCATGAACCGCCCGTATGCCGCGAAACTTTCGCCAATCTGGATGGCAAGCTCGCGCGTTGGCGTAACAATCAGGGCCTTGATTTTGCGTGGACCCTTGTCGTTCCTTTTTGCCAAGTGCAGCAACTGCAAAATGGGGATGGCAAAAGCGGCCGTTTTTCCAGTTCCGGTTTGCGCACAGCCTAACAAATCCGTTCCTTTTAACACTATTGGGATTGAAGCTTCCTGGATAGGGGTAGGTTGGGTGTAACCTTCGTGTTGGAGAGCGTTTAAAATCGGCTCAACAAGATTTAATTTATCAAATGTCATAACGGCTGCAAAGGTACGGAAAATAATCCGGAATTCGGGTTAGATTCCCCCGGCGCAGCCAAAACCCTGCGGAAATTACCGGCAGAGGGCAGGAGGCAAACATGCTGCCTGCTTTTAGGGGTTGGTGTCGGCCGCCAGTTTTTGAAGTGTTTGTTTTAAATCAATGCCCTTTGCCAGTACGGGT
>DATGXD010000080.1:0-21327 GCA_035299105.1 Paludibacter sp.
ATTGGCTATTCTTTTCCCGACACGTTTCACCATTTCCGCACTGGCTTTGTCGGGCGAGGCAGGCACCGAATCGACAAACTGCTTGTACGACTGGAAGCTGGATGCAAGGACTTGGGAATCGGGGAACAAAAGCAACTGTTTGCGCCCGGTGAGCAAAACTTTCGAACACGAAACCAAGGCAACCGCCAAGATGGCGAGTAAGACTATTCTTTTCATAATTTTGTTATTTTACTGGTGAAAGCTTATTTTATTATCTTAAACATTTATCTTTGCAAAGGTAATTAATCTTCATGATTATCCGCAAACTCCCTTTGGATGGTTGCCCGCCGGTTCTCGCAGCCGGAATCAACCCTTTAGGTCGTTCGCAGACATTACAAACTCAAAACCAGCCAATTAATGAGAATAATATTTTTCCTGAAAAACTATTGGAAATCAATATCCATAACAGGGGCAATCCTATATCTTTCTTTTACACCGCCCTCCACCTTCCAGGATATCCCTTCGTTCGAAAACGAAGACAAATTCGTCCATATACTCATTTACCTCGGCCTCACCTGCATACTGATTCTCGACCACAAGAGAGCGTTAACCGATGCCACGGCTACTTTCCGGAATTTTTTCGCCACATGCTTCTTTTTTCCGGTGCTGCTGGGTGGCCTGATTGAAATTCTCCAGCCCCGGATTGCATCCCCCCGCACTGCCAGCTGGTATGACTGGTTGGGCGATATTGCCGGGGTTGTGCTGGGCTGGGGCATCATGTACTTGCTGAATATGAAACCACAATTCAGGGCGTAAGTTCACACTTGGACAAAAAAATGAACAACGAAAACCTGAAATACCAAATAGGAATTACGCTCATCAGAGGAATCGGGAGCACGCTTGCCAAAAACCTGATAGCGTACATAGGGAGCGTAGAGGGTGTTTTCCACGAAAAAAGGAAAAACCTGGCCAAAATTCCAGGCATCGGCGACATCCTTTCCGCCGAAATTGCATCGCAGCAAGTAATTGACCGCGCCGAAAAGGAAATCTGCTTCATTGAAAAAAACAAAATCCGACCACTTTTTTACACCGACCGCGAATATCCATTCAGGCTGAAGGAATGCGCGGATTCACCTGTAATGATTTATACCAAAGGCGACTGCGACCTGAACAATAGCAGGCTTGTTGGAATTGTGGGAACACGCAACGCGACCGAAACCGGCAAGGAAAATTGCAGGAAACTCATAGCCGATTTGGCATTGTCGCTACCAAACACATTTATTGTCAGCGGGTTGGCTTATGGGATTGACATTTGCGCACACAAGGCAGCCCTCGAAAATGGCTTACCGACCATCGGCGTGGTGGCCCATGGTCTCGACCGGGTGTATCCGGCGGCCCACCGCTCCACCGCCACGAAAATGGTCCACCAAGGGGCTTTGCTTACCGAGTACCTCAGCCAGACCAACCCCGACCGTCCCAACTTTGTGCAACGCAACCGGATTATTGCAGGCTTGTCAGATGCCATCATTGTCGTGGAGTCGGCGGTGCGGGGCGGCGCATTGATTACCGCCGAAGCCGCCAACGAATACAACCGCGATGTGTTCGCCTTTCCCGGACGGGTTTCGGACGAATGGTCGGGCGGATGCAATGCGCTGATAAAAAACAACAATGCCTCGCTCATTGAATCGGCCGACGACATTATCCGGTTCATGAACTGGGAAAAACAAAACTTGGGCGACCAGGTTTTTCAGCCAAGCCTTTTCCCCTACCTTTCGGACGATGAACAGGAAATTGTTGGCGCACTCAGGCTGCGCGCCGAAGGTATCCAGGTGAATGAACTGGCAATCGCAACCACTAAACCATTCAGCAAAATATCTTCGCTTTTACTGGAAATGGAATTCAAGGGTATTGTGAAATGCCTGCCCGGGGGAATTTATAAAATTGTAAAATAAGGCCCCCTAACCCCCTGAAGGGGGAATTATTAGTGTGCAACAAAGGTTTAAACAAAAAGAAGTATTTTAAAACTCCTCCCCTTGGGGAGGTTGGGAGGGTCTATGTATTCAAAAGAAGAATTAAAACAACTGAAAAAAGAATTCTGGGAAGGATTCGGCCTGTATTGCAGCCAAGTACCGGCACTCCGGCGCCGCAAAAGCAAGTTCATGCTGTACAACACCAAAATGAAAGGCGTGGAAATGAAATTCGATGCCACCCGCGATGGCGCCTTTGTCATCCTCGAAATCAACCTGCACGACGAAAAAGCCCGGCTCGAGAAGTACGAGCAATTCGAACAATACAAAACCATTTTCGAAAAACAATTCCCGGAAGGTTTAACATGGGATTTCGCCTATGTCCGCGAAACAGGCAACGAAGTTTGCCGCATCTATGCCCAGAAGCCCGGCATCGACATCCACCGCCGCATCCAATGGATGGAGTTCTACAAGTTTATGGCAGAAGAAATGCTGAAACTCGAAAAAGCGTTTAAAACAGTGAAAGAAGCGATTGAGTAACCCGAAAAATTCATATGGAAATTTCGGTTGTATACGAAAATTTCATATGAATTTTCCAGCCAGGCTAAATTTTACACCGCTAAAATTCACGGCATACAGCCAATCGTATCCCCTCGCGAGAAAATCGGCCCCGGAATTTTTACCCGAAGAATTATCTCTTTCGAAGCATAATATTTCACTATCAACCCATTAAAAATCCGAAAACTCCTAAAATCGGTCTATTTTTATGTTGATAAAACGACTATTTTTTTGTAGTTTTGCATCCCATAAACAAACGAAAAACTGAAAATGGAAAAAAAGCAAATCAAGAGAGCCTTAGTATCTGTTTATCACAAAGATAAACTTGACATCATTATCGAAAAACTGCACGCCGAAGGTGTTGAATTCATATCCACGGGCGGCACCCAATCCTTTATCGAGTCATTAGGCATCCCTTGCAATGCTGTGGAAGACCTTACCGGTTATCCTTCCATTTTGGGCGGACGGGTGAAAACCCTGCACCCGAAAGTCTTCGGAGGAATCCTCAACCGCCGCGACCTGGAACTCGACCAGGCTCAAATCCGCGAATACGACATTCCGGAAATCGACCTCGTGATCGTGGATTTATATCCTTTCGAAGCAACTGTTGCTGCCGGCGCCGACGAACCAACCACCATTGAGAAAATCGATATCGGTGGCATTTCCCTGATTCGCGCCGCCGCCAAAAACTACAACGATGTGGTGATTGTGGCTTCGCAAGACCAATACGAACCGCTGCTTGACATTATTACTGCCAATGGCGCCCAAACTTCGATTGAGGAACGCCGCTGGTTTGCCAAGGAAGCCTTCGGAGTTTCATCGCACTACGATTCGGCTATTTTCAACTACTTCGACAGCGCCGAAAAAAGCGCATTCCGCTATAGCGAGAACGAAGCGAAAACACTTCGCTACGGCGAAAACCCACACCAGAAAGGCGTTTTCTTCGGCAAATTCGACGACCTTTTCGAACAATTGCAAGGCAAAGAAATTTCGTACAACAACCTGCTCGACATCGATGCCGCCGTAAACCTCATCAACGATTTCGAAGACATCACCTTTGCCATCCTGAAACACAACAATGCCTGTGGAATTGCTTCGCGCCCGGTATTGGTCGATGCCTGGAACGATGCATTGGCCGGCGACCCGGTTTCAGCTTTCGGCGGCGTGCTCATTACCAATGCCATTGTCGACAAGACTACGGCCGAGGAAATGAACAAAATATTTTTCGAAGTGGTGATTGCACCCGATTACGACCTCGAAGCACTCGAAATCCTGAGCCAGAAGAAAAACAGGATTATCCTGATCCTGAAAGAAGCAAAACTGAAAACCAAGCAATTCCGTTCGCTGCTCAACGGCGTTTTAATGCAAGACAAAGACCTGCACACCGAAACAGCCGATGACCTGAAAGTAATAACCGAGAAAAACCCCACGGACCAGGAAATCGAAGATTTGCTGTTTGCCAACAAAATTGTGAAGCATACCAAATCGAACGCCATTGTACTGGCAAAAAACAAACAAATGCTGGCCAGCGGCGTGGGGCAAACTTCGCGCGTGGATGCACTTTCGCAGGCCATTGAAAAAGCAACGAACTTTAATTTCGACCTGAAAGGTTCTGTCATGGCCTCGGACGCATTCTTCCCATTCCCCGACTGTGTGCAGATAGGTGCAGAAGCCGGGGTTACAGCCGTTATACAGCCCGGGGGATCGATTAACGACAAACTTTCTATTGAGAAATGCAACGAAATGGGCTTGTCGATGGTGGCAACCGGTTTCAGGCATTTCAAACATTGATGGGTGTAATGACTTGTAAATGTCACAATTTGAAGATTGGAAGCATGACATGTACTATCACGAAACATAAAAATAAACAGCAATAACAGAACGCTAAATATTAAACAAGCTATATGGGACTATTTTCATTTACACAGGAAATTGCTATTGACCTTGGCACAGCCAACACCATTATCATTCATAATGACAAGATTGTGGTGGACGAGCCTTCGGTTGTGGCACTGGACAAACGTAGCGACAAACTGATAGCGATTGGTGAACGCGCCCGCCAGATGCAGGGCAAGGAAAACGAGGGAATCCGCACGGTGCGCCCCTTGCGCGACGGTGTGATTGCCGACTTCTATGCCGCCGAATTAATGATCCGAGGCATGATTAAAATGATTCCTACCAAGAACCACCTATTCTCACCAACCCTTAAAATGGTGGTTTGCATACCCTCGGGAAGTACCGAAGTGGAAATCCGTGCCGTTCGCGACTCGTCGGAACATGCCGGAGGACGCGAAGTGTACATGATTTACGAACCCATGGCTGCCGCCATCGGAATTGGAATCGACGTGGAAGCCCCCAACGGCTGCATGATTGTGGATATCGGCGGTGGGACAACCGAAATTGCCGTTATTTCGCTGGGAGGCATCGTGTCGAACAAATCCATCCGCATTGCGGGCGATGACCTCACCATGGACATTGTGGAATATATGGGCCGGATGCACAACATCAAGGTGGGCGAACGCACAGCCGAATTGATCAAAATCAACGTGGGCGCCGCCCTGACAGACCTCGAAGACGCCCCAGAAGACTATATCGTCCACGGTCCGAACCGTATGACCGCACTGCCCATGCAGGTACCGGTTTCGTACCAGGAAATTGCCCACTGCCTCGAAAAATCTATTTCGAAAATGGAAGCAGCTATCCTGAGCGCATTGGAGCAAACTCCCCCCGAATTGTATGCCGACATTGTACAACGCGGCATTTACCTGGCCGGCGGTGGCGCTTTGCTGCGCGGATTGGACAAACGGTTGACCGACAAGCTGAACATCCAATTCCACATTGCCGACGATCCGTTGCGCGCGGTGGCAAGGGGAACCGGAATCGCATTGAAAAATGTGGATAAATTCTCGTTCCTGATCCGGTAAAAAACATCTGAATTTTCGGCAAGCACAGGACAAACGATGTGCTTACCGAAAATTTTTGTCCTGCAAACATCCAACTTCCTGCGGAGCCTGACAAATCATGAAAAACCTCATCAATTTCCTGATAACTTACAGTATCGTGTTTTTATTTCTGTTCCTGGAAATAATCTCCTTAACGCTGATTGTGGAAAACCAGGAATACCAGAAAAGTGTTTTTCTATCGTCGAGCAATTCGCTGGTTGCGACCATGTACGGCTGGAGCAATTCCGTGGTCGAATTCTTCAAGCTCCGCGCTGCCAACGACAACCTGTCGGAAGAAAACACGGCGCTAAAAAACCAGATTATCAACCTGCAGAACAAATTGGCAACCATCGAGCAAACCGCTCCCGACTCCGTTCATTTCCAGATTCCACCCGAAATGGAATACCAGTTTATCCCGGCCAAGGTTATCAACTGCACAACCAACAAACTCCAAAATTACATTACCCTGAACAAAGGCTCGGATGCAGGAATACAACCGGACATGGGGGTAATCAGCGACGAAGGGGTGGTGGGAATTGTAAAAACCACTTCGAAGCGTTTTGCTGTGGTAATCCCGGTGCTGAACCATAAAATTGAAATCAGCTGCAAATTCAAACGAAGCAACTACAGCGGCGGCCTGCTGTGGGAAGGTGAAGACTACCGTTACGCCAACCTGACAGACATAGCCAGGCACGTGGAACTTGCCTTGGGCGACACGTTGATTTCCAGTGGATTGACCCACACATTCCCCGAAGGGATACCGGTTGGTTACATCGAGGACTTCAAAATCAAGGAGGGCGATGCCTATTATAAAATAAAGGTGAAACTGGCTGTGAATTTCAGGACACTCTCACACGTGAAAGTTATCAATTACCTGAATTACAAGGAACAAAGGGCTTTGGAATCGGAGTCGGAAGAACAGTAACCCCGACCCTTGGGAGGAAAAAGATTACTTCTTGAACGATAAAATAAATACACAAAACGAATCTAACTCATTTCCCGTTTAGGGGTTGGGGTTATCAATCGTAAATTAATTTATGCCCGTAGCGTTACAAAACATATTTCGTTTCATCCTGCTGGTGCTGGCCCAGGTGCTGGTGCTGAACAACATCCAGTTCCTCGGATACATAAACCCGTACCTGTATGTCCTGTTTATCCTCTCGCTGCCGGTGCTTACCCCGCGCTGGTTTGCCTTGCTGCTTGCCTTCGGGCTGGGGCTGACCATCGACGCGTTTTCGAACACCATGGGCATGCATGCTTTTGCCTCGGTACTGGTGGCCTTCATCCGCAACGGTGTTATCAAGCTGTTTCTTTCGCTCGAAGAAGGCAACAACCCCACTCCTTCGTTCCATACATTCGGGGTGAGCGCCTATGTGAAATATGTTATCCTGCTGGTTTTTGTGCATCATGGGGCATTGTTTTTCCTCGAAGCATTTTCCTTTACCCATTTTTGGTTTGTCATGGCCAAGGTTTTACTCAGTTCGGCTGTAACTATCTTCCTGATAGGGGGCATACAATCGATAAACTCGAAATAACAAATGATTAACGATTCACTCCAAAACAGACGATATGTGATTGCCATTATCATGTCAGCTGTCATTGTTGTGTATATTCTCCGGCTATTCACCATCCAGATATTGGAGTCGAAATACAAGGAAGGCGCCGAAAGCAACGCCTTCCTCAAAAAAACGCAATTCCCCCCAAGGGGGCTTATCTACGACCGCAACCACACCCTGCTGGTTTACAACAAACCGGCCTACGATGTTGCCATGATTATGCGCGAAGTGAAAGGCCTTGACACATTGGCATTCTGCAACGCGCTCAGCATCGACAAGGCCTTTTTCCTGAAAAGGATAGAAGAAATCAAGGACCGGCGCAAAAACCCGGGCTATTCATCGTACACGCCGCAAATTTTCATGAGCCAGCTCGGGATTGAAGATATCGCCACCATCCAGCAATCGATGTACAAGTACCCCGGCTTCTATATCCAGAACCGTACCTTGCGTGAATATACTTACCCGGTTGCAGCCCACGTGCTGGGAAGTATTGGCGAAGTGTCGCAAAAAAAGATTGAAAACGACGAATACTACAAACGCGGCGATTATGCCGGCCGCGATGGGATAGAATACACCTACGAAAAACAACTGCGGGGCGTGAAAGGGATTGAAATCCTGCTTCGCGATGCCAAAGGCAGGATTAAGGGGAAATACGAAAACGGGGAAAAGGACATAGCCCCGGTTGCAGGCAAAAACCTCACCCTCACGCTGGATATCAACCTGCAACTGCTGGCCGAGAAAATGATGACCGGCAAAGTGGGCAGCGTGGTTGCCATCGAACCGGCTACGGGCGAAATACTTGCCATGGTTTCGAACCCTTCATTCAATCCATCTATCTTAGTGGGACGGCAACGATCGAAGAATTATGCCGCGTTGGTAAAAGACCCCACCAAACCATTGATGAACCGCGCCACACAGGCACAATACCCGCCGGGTTCGTCATTCAAAACAGCCGAGGCACTTGTATGCCAGCAAATGCAGGGAGTCGACATCCATACTTCGTTCCCATGCAGCGGCCCAGCTTCGTGGCCAATCCGGTGTACGCACAACCACGGGTCGCCGGTGAGCTTGTTGAGCGCCGTGGAAGAAAGTTGCAACCCTTACTTCTGGAATGCCTTCCGGGTGACGATTGAAAAATACGGTTACGGGGAGCGCAATATTACTTTCAGGACAAGGTACGATGAATGGGTGGACCGGATGAAAAGCTTCGGGCTGGGCGAAAAATTCACCGACAGCGATATTTACGAACAGTCGCGCGGTTACATCCCAACCCAAAAGTACTACAACAAGCTGTACAAGAGTGAAAAGGGCTGGCGGGCCATCACTATCCGCTCCAACGCCATAGGGCAAGGGGAAGTATTGGCCACCCCGCTCCAGATGGCCAACCTGATGTGTGGCATTGCCAATGAAGGGCATTATATCAGCCCGCATTTGAACCGCTCCGACTCCATGCTAAAGAAAATACACTATTGCAAGGTCGACAAGCAGTATTACCCCATTGTGTTCGAGGCCATGTGGCGCGTATTCGATTCGGGTACGGCCAGGGCTTCAAAAATCCCGGGAATCGACATGTGCGGAAAAACAGGTACCGCCGACAACAGCCACGGCAAGCCACACTCTGTCTTTGTTGGTTTTGCACCCAGGGTGAATCCCAAAATCGCCATTGCCGTTGTAGTTGAGAATGCCGGTTTTGGGTCGATTTATGCCGCACCTATTTTCAGCCTGCTGGTCGAACAGTACCTCACAGGGAAGATTGAACGGAAAGAATTATTGGAAAGAACAATCACCACAGTAACAAACACCAATGTCCAAGAACGTTAGTATAAAATACGCACTCGACTGGACTACCGTAATATTTTACGTTATCCTGGTTTTCATGGGTTGGGTCAGCATCTACGGGGCCAGCTATGATTTCGACCAGTCGAGTATTTTTGATTTCAGCCAGCGTGCCGGGAAACAATTCATATGGATACTGACTGCATTCGGGATAGGCGGCCTGTTGCTGCTTGTCGATTCGCGCATATACAGTATTTTTGCTTATGTGATTTACGGTTTTGCCATATTCCTGCTGATTATCACCATATTCATTGCCACCGACATTAAGGGTTCCCGCTCGTGGCTAGTGCTTGGACCCGTGAGTTTCCAGCCTGCCGAGCTGGCCAAAATGGCAACGGCGCTGGCACTTTCGAAATTCATGAGTTCGTACAACTACAAAATCAGGAACTGGGGAGACCTGGTGCCGCTGGGGTTGTTTATTTTCACTCCTTTCGCACTCATCGTCCTCCAAAGGGAAACAGGTTCGGCACTTGTTTTCGTGGCTTTCCTGCTGATGCTTTACCGCGAGGGGATGAATGGCATCGTGCTGCTTATCGGCAGTTTCGCCGTTGTGCTTTTCGTTGTCGTTATCCGGTTTAGCATTGTTCCCATACAAGGCGATGGCGGAACTTTGGGAATGTTGCTGGCAATGGCCATCATCCTGCTGGTGCAGGCAGGTTACGCGGCATTTTTCGCCCGCGACAGGAAAGAAGCCCTCCTAATGCTGGCAGGCGTGGCAGGCGTGGGTGTGGCCTCGTATGTGGCAAGCATTTACATCCATGTGAATTTCAACTATGTGGCCATTGCAACAGTCCTGGCAGCCTGTGTCTATTGGCTGCTTGTCGAACTAATCAACCGCTACCGGAAATATTGGTTCGTCATTTTGTTTTCCATTGGTTCGGTGTTTTTCAGCTTTTCGGCCGATTACCTTTTCGAAAAAGTACTGGAACCGCACCAACAGGTCCGTATCAAGGTTCTGCTCAACATGGAGGACGACCCGACGGGTGCTGGCTACAATGTGAACCAGTCGAAAATAGCTATCGGGTCGGGAGGACTTTGGGGCAAAGGTTTCCTGAACGGCACCCAAACCAAGCTGAAATATGTACCCGAACAAGACACCGACTTTATTTTCTGCACGGTGGGCGAAGAGCATGGCTTTTGGGGGTCGACCCTGGTGTTGTTCGTTTATTGGATGCTGTTTATGCGCCTGATCCGTATTGCCGAACGGCAACGGGAAGCTTTCAGCCGGATTTATGCCTACTGCGTGGTGAGCATCTTCTTTTTCCACCTCACCATCAACATCGGGATGGTATTGGGGATCATGCCTGTTATCGGCATTCCGCTGCCATTCTTCAGCTATGGCGGTTCATCGCTTTGGGGATTCACCGTTTTGCTGTTCATCCTGCTCAGGCTCGATGCGGCAAGGCTGGAACGGTTGCATTAAACCCACACCACCAAACCCCATTTCCATCGCCTGCAATTCCTCTGGTAAAAGCTTTCCGGGGCATTTTGCCCGCCATCGCCATATTGGAACGGCGGATCCCATTAATTCCTGCAAATTATTCCCATAAAAACATAATTACCGTTTCCAGAACCTGCCAATTGCAGTTGCAAATTTGTTATTCATACCTGCAAGAACCAATTGCCCCCAGAAACAGCATGAAATCATTTGCTTGCAAATTGGATATCAAAATAAAAAAATCATAAGACAGAGGAGTATGAATGAGATATCAGATGTTCACCGGAATGGAATCCATGGCTTTGTTTCACTTAAGACGGAGAGCAAACAAATAGGCATGATGACATTGGAGTTTTCGGACAAAAACAACAAACTGCTGATTGACAGGACGGAAGTAATCGATGAATTCAAAGGGAGGGGTTATGGTAAAATGCTGGTAGCCAAGGTTATTGAATTTGCAAGGGAGAACCGGTACATCCTCGTGCCTTATTGCCCGTTTGCATCCAAGGTCCTGAACGAGACACCCGAATATAGCGGAACTTTTGAACTGCCTCAAGGATAAACCGGTAAAAGCTACAAAAGCATCCGCAATGATTATCCTCAAAGTACCCTGTGCGGGTTTTCCTTGGAATCCCTCGATTCAACCCATTCCCACCCAAAAAAGAAAATAAAAGAAAATAAAGGTATGGCACTTTGTGGGCAACCATATTCCCAAACAAATCCTATCTTTGTGTCTTTAATTCCATGCTGCCAAAAGGAAAACAGCCAATAAAACCCTTGGCAAAGGCAGTTTACAAACCCATACGATATGAAAGCCACATTCTTCATTATTGCCCTACTAATACTTTTCTCCATCAACGGTTATGTGATATTGCGCGGCTGGCAAGCTTTGGCGCCGGCTCACGCCTACCGGTCGACATTCGTCATTAGCATGCTGCTGCTTTTCGTGGCTTTGATGACAGGACTTGTTTTCCCGAACAACATGCCGCTCGGGGTGGCACAGGCCATAAGTTTTATCGGGTTTTCGTACCTGGTAATTTTCACCTATTTGTTTTTATCGTTCCTGGCCGTCGACATAATCCGGATTTTCAATTATTACATCCATTTTTTCACAAAGGAAACAATGGCTACTTTCCGCATGGGATTCCTGGTGGCAACCCTGGCCATCACGTTTGTAGCCATGATTATCGGGAATTACCAGTTCAACCACCCGAAGGTGGTAAGTCTCCAACTGAGCGTGGAGAATCCGAGGCAGCATAAGCAAATAAGAATTGTGGCCGTTACCGATTTGCATGTCGGGATCAATATCGGCAAAAAAATTCTTAATAAATACGTGCAGTTGATTAACAACCAGCACCCCGACCTGGTGTTGCTGCCAGGCGACCTCACCGACCGCTCGGTGCAACCAGTTATTGACCAGAACATGAACGAGGAATTTGGAGCTATCAAAGCCCCCTTGGGCGTTTTTGCGGTAAATGGCAACCACGAGCATTATGCCGAATCGCCCACCGCCTCGTCCGATTACATTCAAAAATCGGGTATTGTTTACCTGCATGATGAAGCCAGGCTTGTGGACAACAGCTTCTATGTAGTGGGCCGCGAGGACCGCAGCAACCGCCACCGGAAGAAATTGCTCGAAATTGTGCGCGGGCTTGACGAGGACAAACCGAAAATACTACTCGACCACCAGCCGTCCCATTTCGATGCAGCCCGGCAAAACGGAATAGACCTGCAAATATCAGGGCATACGCACAACGGGCAGTTCTTCCCGGGCAACTTGTTTGTGAAGCGCATATTCGAATGTGGATACGGATATTACAAGAGAGGCAAAACGCATTACTACGTGTCATCGGGGCTTGGGTTGTGGGGCCCGCAATACCGTATTGGCACCCAATCGGAGATAGTTGTGATTACACTGAAATATTGATGGCGTGGTGGTTTCCCAGTTCCGCGGCACGCGGGCATTTCTTAACTGGCAGTTGGGTGGCAGCCAAGCCTGCAATAGCCGTTCTATTTAGGTTTGTTATAATGTGTGAATTCCTAAACCAAAAAAACAACGTCCTGCTATACCAAGGCTATCATCCATCAAACCCTCTTTGATTTGAAAAATTCTTTCATCAACCTGCCGCAGTCCTCCTCGAGTACTCCCGAAACCACTTCTGTTTTGGGATGCAGCGCCAACGGCGCAAACCGGCGGTATCCCCTCTTTTCATCGGAAGCCCCGTAGATTATCCTGCTGATTTGAGACCAGCCCAATGCTCCGGCACACATTACACAGGGTTCCACAGTAACGTAAAGCGTGCATCCGGTGAGGTATTTCCCACCCAGCAGTTGCGAAGCCGCCGTTATGGCCTGCATTTCGGCATGGGCAGTTATGTCGGTAAGTGTTTCAGTCAGGTTTTGTCCCCGGGCTATTATTCTTCCCTTGCATACAATTACCGCTCCTACCGGCACCTCATCCCGTTCGAATGCTTTCCGGGCTTCATCCAAAGCTTGCTTCATGAACGCTTCATCCCTGCCAGGCCCTTCTTGCAGTTCCGTTTTTTCGCTGAAATAGTTAATCATTGTTCTGGATTGAATGTATATCAATGGGAATTTGTTGCGAAAATAGCTTTTTCCGGCCAGTAAGACCCGTATTATATGCTAAATAATGTATATAAATATGAATAAATGCATCTTAAGTGTGTTGCCATGTGATAAATTATTGGGTTTAATATATAATTTATGTATATTATAAATAAAATAATTGCATTAAATAGCCATTTAAAAAACCAGCCATCCAGATGCAAACACAAGCATTAAACACTGTATATCTGCACATTAACCTAAAACAAGGACAACTGCGAAACAGCCACTCCCTGAATACTCAAAAACCTTTGAAAGCCTTTGGTGGCAGGCGATACATTGCATATAAAATAAATATGACTACTTTTGCAACACCCCTTTTTTAAAAAGTTGGTGAATAAAATTTAAACCTACCTGAATTTATCTCATTTACTGGCCAAATTCATTTTCTACTATTTAATTACTTCTCTCTAACAATTAAAAAAAATAAGTATTATGAAAAAGATTAATTTAGTTGCTGTTATGCTTTTTTGTGGCGTAACACTGTTTGCCCAGGCAGTAAAGGACAGGAATGTAATTCCTGTAGCGGTAAACCTCAATCAGGTATTGCGTATGACAATCACCAACGGTGGGAACATTGAGTTCGTATTCAACACCATCGATGATTACAAAAACGGGTTATCTTCGGAAGCGGCTTCAAACGCCCAAAACCCCGCTGGTACGGTAGGCTTTTACAAAACGGATTTCACCATTTCTTCTTCCACCCGCTGGTTGCTGAACTATGGCGCCGAACAAGCTTCATTCCTGGGTACGGACAATCCGGCCACCACTTTTGCATTGGACAATGTTGGCTTCACTATCACCCATGTAGGTGGCGATGCTTTCGAAACTCCAGGTAGCGCACAAGGCTCAACCAACACTGCTTCATTGTACAGCGCGCCAACCGACAATGCAAGCGAAGTAACTGCGCTTCAGGCTTACCCAGTAGCACTGATCGAGGACAATGGAACAGATGCTGCGAATGCAGGAGATGCAGCCGACTTATCCTTCACGCTGAACTGGCGTTGCGGTACTGCCGAACAAGGAGCAGTTAACCCAATGAACGCTGTTAAGTTGATTGACCAGAACCCAAGCCCAGCTCCCGACAGGTATGTAGTTAACGTATTATTCGATTTGGTTATGATCTAAATAGCTACCAACCGCTTTTTTACAAAACAAAAGATTGATCAACATCGACCGCATGTTGGTCAATCTTGTATTTTAGTCAAACATGAAAACATAAACCCAACATGATGCCCCTGCTGTCAAATCCAAAACTCCGGCTATTTGTCCTTTTAGTGGCGATGTTTCTCGCCAACAGGGTGCAATCGCAGGGCTGGAATACGGCAAGGCTCACCGTTTTATACGGGGGCAATATCCCCTTCAACTTCAACACCATCGACAAGTTCAAGCATGGCATCGATATTGGCACGGGTACCATATTGGGGATTTCGCTTACCGACTTGGGAGTGAAGGGACATAAGCTTAATGGCTTCGAACTCAATTTCCGGTCGTTCAACAACCAGACCGAAATTAAAGGCGATGTTTACAACCTGCCACTAAACAGGCTCCGGGTAAGAGCAGAAAATATACTCGGATTGGGAACAGGTACTTCGTACGGATACAATGACCTGGCCACAGATTGGGTTACCCTGTTTTCGTACACCGAAAGGAAATGGAAAGACCTTGACTGGACTACTCACCAGTTGAGAATTTCGTATGAGTGCGGAAAACCTTTGGCGGAAGGGGGAAATGGTTCATTGCTGGGCGAAGGATCGGATTCCTACCAAGTTGAAATTGAATTTGAATTAGTTCCCACCGGATCGGGTTTCTAAAACGGCCCGGTTTGTAATACCTGCAATCGTGATTGCCAAATTGAAGTTGTTCATCAAATCCCAGAGAAAACATCTGATCGCTGCGACCGGGTGCATCCTGCTGTTTTTGAACTTGCCAACGATTTGCAACGCCCAGAATTCCGGTAATTTAATAAAAACGGCTTTTATAAAGGAAACCGACAGCCTGAAAACGGCCGGGTTACACTTCAATGTTTTCAGGATCCATAACCTATCGGGCAGCCCGGTTACCGGGCAAGTTAGTTTCAAAGGCCCGCAAGACTGGAAAATCATAGCATTCCCTTTTGGAAACACAACTATCAATCCGGGCGACTCCCTATCCGTACCAGTGCGGATAGCTCCCGTACAAAATGCCGTGGGTGGCATTTCGTATATCCTCACCGGGACTTTCAGTTCCTCCGACAGGCAATATTCTTCGAACGCCTACCTTACGCTCCCTGCATCTACAAAATGGGACTTGATAGTTAACACCAGCCTGGTTTACCTCACCGAAACCAGCCCTTCAACGACATTCCGGATAGAACTGTCGAACAAGGGGAACACCAATGAAGTCATCAGGCTCGACATGAAACCAGGTAAACTACTGAACTTCAACAACAACCAGCAGGAACTGACACATTACATCCAATTGCCAGCATACCACGACACCACCATTACACAAACCGTGACCAGCCGCGAAAACCTTAGCTATTCCGAGAAGCAAAGGTACCTGAAAAACTGGAAGGAATCCTCGGTGACGGCGGTAGCATCAGGAGGCAGCCTATACAAGAGCAGCACCATCATTGTCAAGAAAATGAGCAGCTCATACATCAATGACCGCAGCCAGTCGTCCACACCGCTTAACATTGACTACCAGGTCTACAACCTGATGTCGAGCCAGGAAGCCCGTTCAAACCTGAAACTGTATGGGAACCTGCTCTTCCCCAAAAACAGGTCGATCGAATATTTCACGGGCTTCCAGAATATCCCTTTCCATGCCGACCCGAACTTTGACACTTACAGGCAGCTCCTTTACTCGCTCCGGTATGCCGACAGGCGGAACGACCTCCTGATTGGCTACAACGTTAACGGCGGGAACATGCACACCATAAACGGCAGGGGGTTGTCGGGTGTATTCAGGATAAGTAAATTAAGCAAATTTTCATATGCCCTGACCCAAAACCCATACAACAATACACTTGGTGAATATGCCGCCCTTTATATCGCCACAAGAGGCTTGTCTTTGAATGCAGAAATAACGCACGAAAACATGCCAACAGGAGCATACAAAGCTACCTCGGTATTATTCGGGTTAGGCTTGAACCTGTTCAGGCACCACACGGTGCAATTACAGGCCATGGGTTCGAAACCAAGCTTTACCATGGGACCCGGAATGGACACAAGTGTGGTGGGATTCAGTTACAAACTGAGTTACAACATCAAGTACAAGGATTTCAACCTGCGCTTCAACGCCACGAATTCGGACAACAACTACATCCGCAATTCAGGCATGCAGCATTATTACCTCGACACCAAATACCAACTGGGGAACAAGGTGAGCCTTTCCCTTTACGGAAACCGCCAGCGCTATGCCACGACCCGTTACCCCTACAACTTCTATTACCCTGTGAACTACAACAGTTCCGACTACGTGCGCTTGTCCGTCTCGTTTGCCTCGGGCATTGTCAACTACCAGTTCGGCCCAACCTACAACGGTTCCATGCGCCAGTTTTACAACTCCTTATCGGGATACCGCTCGCAATACGACACATACCAGCCGGGATTCTGGGGATCGGCCACCTTCAGGCTGAACGGGTACCGTTCCATCACTCCGAATTTCACCGTTAATAATTTGCGCTTCAATTACCAGACCAAGGATCCGGCATTGGTCAATTACAGCATGAATAAGAATTTCACTTATTCGGCAGGAATCTCTTACTTCGACATGAACTGGAGGGTGAACGCCTACTATTCAAGCGGTTCGACAAGCGATTTGTACCGGAGCATCCAGGTCGACGAAAAGCCGGTTTTGTCAAGTAGCATCCAATTCAGGCCTTCGTACGAAAACTATTACTTCAACCGGAAACTAAAATTGAGCCTGTATGTAAATTATGCCTACTACATGCCTTCCGGGCGCGAAAACGTATCGTACAACCTGAAAACCGACCTGTACTTGAAGAATGGACTTACTTTGTATGCAAGCGGCTTCATGTATTCCAATGTCAGGGTGGACAAAGAGGCTGGGCGTATCGGGACCAAGGACCTGAATTTGATTGTGGGAATTTCGAAGTCGTTCAACATCCAGCAACCCCGGCAAAAATATTACAACCTGAACACGGTGTTTTTCAACGACCTGGATGGAAACCGAATGAAAAGCCCCAATGAGCCGCCTGTGTCCGACATCCTGGTGAATATCCAAAAGGACATGAGTGCATCGACCGAATCCCCAACGGTTCCCGAAACCCAATTGCTGTCGGACGTAAACGGGCGTATCTACTATGAGAACCTGCCAAAGGACCGTTACAACCTTTCGTTCCAACCGTTGGTGAACCTGCAAAGTTTCTATTTCCTCGATGGTTCAAACCAAAAGTATTACTGCGATAAAAGCCGGACAGTCTACATCCCCCTGGTGGAGAGCTACAAAATCAAAGGGCGGATAATCCTGGTCCGCGACCCCAATAGCAACGAAGGGAATATCGATATGGGCGGCATCAGGGTGACGGCAAAAAATAGCAAGGGCGAAAATTATTCGGCACTTACCGACAATTTCGGGACATTCATCCTCAATGTCCCCAATGCCGGGAAATACACGGTTCATGTCAACAACGTGTTTGGCGAGCAATTTTACATTGACATGAATGAAACACAGGTGCAGTTCACAACAAACAAAACAATCAACCTCGACTTTACCTTTGTTGAAAAGAAAAGGGGGATTAATTTTGGCGATGGCGGCGAATTGTTCAACTTCAAATCATTAAGCAAAGAATCCCAGAACATTGAGAATGCTGAAACAGAGCCTAATACAGAGTCTACAAGCGAAAATGAGGTTCAAACGAGCAACCCGCACCAGGATAATAAGCCGGCGGTACAGGCCGTGAATAAAACAGCGAAAAGCCCAACAGAAACCGCCAGGCCTCCTAAACCGACGGGTAAGCCCGCGAAAGGCGTGGAAAAAAGTCCCGTGACTACAGCCCCCACACCAGCAACTGCAATAGCACAGCAAGCACAGGCAAATCCGCCCGTTGTATCCAAAGCATCACCCGTGGCTCAGGCCAAGGAGCCAACGCCCACGCGCAGCACTGAAAACATTGCCAAGCCCCAGGAACCGGTTGAAACAAAGCCTGCACAGAAGGAAAAAACCATGCCTGTACCAACCAAACAAGCTGAAGGGAACGAAGCAAAAGCAGAAGAAACACCTGCAAAACCCATGGAATCAACCACCCCCGAAAAACAGGCGGCCCGGGCAAAAGGCTTTTGGCAAACATTGAATGAAAGCAAGTCGGACAAAGGCATTCCTTACATGATCCAGCTGGATGCAATCACGGAATTCAGGAAACCATCCTATTACAAACTGAAATACGGGTTGCCGAATGAGGTGTTATATACTGAAACCAACGGGGTTTACAAATATTATATCGGGAGTTACCCCACCATTGAGGCGGCGAGGAACGATATTGCCCGGTACGGGCTTTCGGGCTACATTGTCCAGGTCGACATGTCGTTGCTGAAAAAATAAAAAACCAGGCAGGTTAGCGGGTGAGGACAGCACGGACATCATATTCGCGCTGGTTGTCATAAATTCTATATTCCAGGTCTATCCTCCTCAAGTTGTCCGAAACGGTGCCGGTACCCGATTTCACAACGGACGCATTGCCAATCTGCTGTTCCTGAATGGTAAGTTTCACTCCATCCAGCTGCGCGAAAATGAATTCCTCCACATCCACATCGTAAAAATTGCTGAGCAGGTATAACGTGGAGTCGTTTTTCTTACGGTCTATTTCCACCATGTAGGTACGGTTGCCCAGCAACTGGCTGAACTCTTCACAACGCCACGAGCCGGCAATGGACTTGTAGTTTACCGGCCCCTTATCGGTGCAGGAGTTCAGGAGCATGGCCGAAAGAATTAAAAGTATAACTTTGGTTTTTGTCATTTCTGAACCTCCCCGTTTTTATACATTGTTTTTTCTATTACCTGCCCGGACTTCGAGTAGCCTTTGGCCAGGCCATCGCGCTGCCCCTGCACAAAGCTTATTTCCGACATCAGTTCCCCCGTTGTGTAGTAAGTCAACCAGTTCCCTGTTTTAAAATCATCCTGGTACAGGCCTTTGTTTTTAATCCCGCCCGATTCATAATAAAAAATCCATTGCCCCGTGGCTTTCCCTCCGCGATAAAGCCCGGTTTGTTTTAATTTCCCATTGCGGAAATAAACGTTCCAAATGCTATCGAGCTTGTCATCGGTATATTTGCCGGTTGAATAAAGCGCCCCATTGTCGTAATATGAATTCCAAATGCCTGACTTATGGTTGTTGCTGTAGGAACCTGCTTGCTTCACAATCAGTTTTACCGAATCGTAAAATTCGGTGTAAACCCCTGTTATCAGGTCATCCACATAATTGCATTCCAGCCTTTTATTCCCATTGGGATAGTATCCTGTCAGTTTCCCGTTCAATTTACCATTAACATAAAAACATGTCTTGTTGACAGCTCCATCTTTATAATCCTTGTAATAATCGGTGAAAAGCCCTTCATACAAGTTGTTCTTCTTAAGTGATTTCTCCTGGATATTCCCATTCTCAAAATACAATTGCATGCTGCCATGTTCAGCTCCGTTGGAAAAGTTTTTCAAAAAACGGATTTTCCCATCTTCATAAAACGCTTTCACCTCACCATGAGGCTGGTTGTTAAGGTAATTCCCGATTTCCTGGACCGTACCATCCTCGTAATAATTTATAGATTCGCCGTTGAGCAAATCATCCTTGTAAGAAAGCCTCTGCTGTATTTTTCCCGTAGGATAATAATAATTCAGCACGCCGTTGAGCTGATTGTTCAGGTAAGGAAGTTCTTGTTTCAGCACGCCATTTTCGTAATAATCCGTCCAGAGTCCGGTGAGTTTGTTCTGTTCGTAGACACCTTCCTGCCACAAGTTTTTATTTTCGTAGTAAATCACATATTTCCCTTGCCTTACAGTGTCCTTGCCATTCACCCGAACCGTATACGATTCTTTCAGCAACGTTTCCCCCTTGTCGTACCAGGTTTTAACGGTCTTCTCTTCCTCACGGAGGTAAATGGAAGCGGCCAGGATAAATAATGTGAAAATTGATTTCATGGCCGGTTATTTTACTTCGAGCAACATTTGTGTACCGCCCAATGGCTGCCTGTGGCCGTAGTCGAGGATGGCAGCCAACGCATATTTCCCTTTCTTAAGGTTCTTGGGCAATTGGAGGTTCACCTTCCGCGAATTGTCGGGATAAACCGTGACTTTCACCGGGTTGAACTTTTCTTCGGTAGCAGTTTCCATATTGGCAAGCGCCAGGTTCACGTTGGCATCAATCACATTTTCGCCCACATTGGTTACGGTTACTTCAAAATTTCGTTGCGTGTCGGCTGGTTTTGTGGTTTCCTTCAGGTTGCTGATGGTGGCCTTGTAGCTGACATTGCTCCGGGGCGATTGTTTGACAAGGACAACAATACGGGGCACAATCATCACACCCGTGGCAAGGCTCTTGTCCGCATCGAAAGGGGTTTGTTCTTTTGCCGCTTCAACATGCATCATGCACCATTTGGCGGTAAATCCATCTTTGGGGACGGTCATTAAAACCTCAATGCTTGCCGTTTGGTTTGGGTTCAACTGGATGAACGATGGGTTCAAGGTTATCCAATCGGTGCATGAACGTTTGGTTGTCCCGGCTGCCGCCGATTTTTTCTTCCCTTGGCTGTCAATCGTGTAGTCGGACAACTTCAGGTTGTAAGTCTGGGGTTTGCCCGAATGGTTAATAATAGTAAGTTGTTTCTTTTGAATTTCGCCGGGGTCGGCATTGAAACTCATTAAAACGGGTGAAACTTCAAAGTCCTGGGCAAAAAGTCCCGCCCCCAGAAGAAGGGACAAAAAAAGTGTCTTGATACGGTTCATAAGTACTATTTTTATTGAATCATAAATGAACTTGAATTATTTGCCGCTGAAATCCGGCTTACACATCTTCCTCGATCACAAGGTTGTCGATAATGAAATTCTGCCGTTCGGAAGTGTTTTTCCCCATGTAAAACGCCAGCAGGTCGGCTACGGCATCCTCCTTTTTCAACGACACCTGGTCGAGTCGCATATCCTTCCCGATGAAATGCTTGAATTCATCGGGCGATATTTCGCCAAGTCCCTTGAACCGGGTTATTTCGGGATTTGCACCGAGCTTGGCCATGGCCGCCAACCGTTCCTCCTCCGAATAGCAATAAATGGTTTCCTTTTTATTGCGGATACGGAAAAGCGGTGTTTGCAGGATATGCACATGCCCTTTTTTAATCAGGTCGGGGAAAAACTGCAGGAAGAAAGTAATCAGCAGCAACCGGATGTGCATTCCGTCCACATCGGCATCGGTAGCCACTATAATCTTGTTGTAACGC
>DATGXD010000081.1:0-7069 GCA_035299105.1 Paludibacter sp.
ACTTTGTCGTTGGGTTTCAGTTTGCATTCTTCGAACAGGATGTGGAGCTTTGCAATCTTTTTCGCCACATCGGCATAGGTCATGGTGACATCCTCTCCGTAATTGCTGTAGGCTGGCAATTCCCAATTATTGCGGAACGAGTCTTCAAAAAGGCGGATGAAATTTTCCTGTATCATTGGAGTTTGTTTTTCTTGACTGTTTCTTTGATTTTAAACCGGCAAAAATAATGAATAATTACACACATGATTGAATAATGAGCCAATATTTTATAACACATGTGGTTGCCCATGGCGGTTGTATTGACATATGGGGGTGGGAAATGTGTTCGGGACGGAGCCTGAAATTGTATTTGCATGTTTCCGCAACTCTGGAAAAATTCTGTTATCTTTGTGCCTTTAAAAAAAACAATATTGTAGTTTATGAATATATCGTATAATTGGCTGAAGCAGTACATTAATATTGATGCCGCGCCAGAGGAATTGTCGAAAGCTTTAACTTCAATCGGTCTCGAAGTGGGAGGGGTTGAAGAAATCCAAACAATTAAAGGAGGATTGGAAGGTTTGGTTATCGGCGAAGTGTTGACTTGTGCCGACCATGAAAATTCCGACCATTTGCATGTTACAACGGTAAATGTTGGCGGTGGCGAGCCTTTGCAAATTGTCTGCGGTGCGCCGAATGTGGCGGCAGGACAAAAGGTTGTGGTAGCCACCGTTGGTACAAAGCTGTATTCGGGCGATGAAAGCTTCACTATTAAACGCTCGAAAATCCGTGGCGTTGAATCGTTCGGGATGATTTGTGCGGAAGATGAAATCGGGGTTGGGACCAGCCACGACGGCATTATTGTTTTGCCCGGCGAGGCTGTGGTCGGAACGTTGGCCAAGGATTATTACGGTATAAAAGATGATGTTTTATTTGAGGTGGACATAACGCCCAACCGGATTGATGCGGCTTCGCATTATGGTGTGGCCCGCGACCTGGCGGCATATTATGCGCTGAAAGATCCGTCGGTGAAACTCACCAAGCCTTCGGTGGATGCGTTCAGGGTCCAGAACACCAACCTGCAAATCCCGGTCACAGTTGAAAATACGGAAGCATGCCCCCGCTATTCGGCGGTTACGATTTCGGGGGTGAAAGTGGCCGAATCGCCTGCATGGCTCAAGGATGCGTTGCTTGCCATTGGGCTTCGGCCTATCAATAATATCGTGGATGTTACCAATTATGTGCTTCACGAGCTGGGCCAGCCCATGCATGCTTTCGATGCCGATAAAATTGAAGGTGGCGAAGTCCGAGTGAAAACACTTGCCGAGGGCTCGCGTTTTACAACGCTTGATGGGAACGACCGGAAGTTGAATTCGTCCGATTTGATGATATGCAATGCTGCGGGGCCTATGTGCATTGGCGGTGTGTTTGGCGGCTTGCACTCGGGAGTAACCGAAAATACCCGGAATGTGTTTTTGGAAAGTGCTTATTTCAACCCGGTTTCAATCCGCAAAACAGCCCGTAGGCATGCACTGAACACGGATGCTTCGTTCCGGTACGAACGCGGTTGCGACCCCACCAATACGATTTATGTGCTCAAACGCTGTGCCTTGCTTATCCAGGAGGTTGCAGGGGGTCAAATATCGAGCGAAATAGTGGATATTTATCCAACTGAAGTGAAGCCATTCGAAGTGCCTGTGACCTTCCGGAAAATCAACAGCCTGATAGGTAAGGAAATAGGTAAGGGAAATATTGAAACTATCCTGAGGGCGCTGGAGATAAAAATTGCCGATGAAAATGCGGAAGGTTATCTGCTGCATGTTCCAGCCTACCGGGTGGATGTTCAGCGCGACGTAGATGTGATTGAGGATATCCTGCGGATTTATGGCTACAATAATGTCGAAATAGGGGAAACGCTGAAATCTACATTAAGTTACAGCGCCAAACCCGACAGCCACAAACTTCAAAACCTTATATCGGAACAGTTGACAGCCCAGGGATTTAATGAAGTACTGAATAATTCATTGACTAAGGGTGGATATTATACCGACCTGACTTCGTATCCGGCTGCTCATTCGGTGAAAATTATCAACTCGTTGAGTTCTGATCTGAACGTGATGCGGCAGACTTTGCTGTTTGGAGGGTTGGAAAATATCAGCCACAATATCAACCGCCGGAATGCCGACCTGAAATTGTATGAATTCGGAAATTGTTATTTCTTTCATGCCGACAATAAAAAGGAAGGTGAAGTCTTGGCTGCCTACAACGAAGAATACCATTTGGGGATGTGGCTTACGGGCAACAAGCACGGGCAGTCGTGGGTTGCCCCCGACCAAAAATCCAGTGTTTACGAATTGAAAGCTTACCTCGAAAATATATTTGCCCGCTTGGGTCTTGACATGCGCAAGCTCGTAACCGGCGAATATTCCGACGACTTGTTGTCCGAAGCGCTAACAGTTTATGGCCAGTCCGGACGGAAATTGGCGGTTTATGGCATTGTGCATCCAAACATACGCAGGGCAGCAGATATAGACCAGGAAGTGTATTTTGCTGATATCAGCTGGAAGCATGTGTTGGAAGAACTGAAAGGTCATAAAGTACAATATGCCGAATTGTCGAAATTTCCCGAAGTGAAACGCGACCTGGCGTTGTTGCTCGACAAACAGGTTGCTTTTGCGGAAATTGAAAAGATAGCATACGAAACGGAACGCAAGTTGCTTAAGAAAGTGAACCTTTTCGATGTTTATGAAGGCAAAAACCTGGAAGCAGGCAAAAAATCGTACGCGGTAAGTTTTATTCTGCAGGATAATACCAAAACGCTAGCAGATGCCCAGATTGAGGGCATAATGAAAAAGCTCCAAGCGAATTTCGAAGCCAAGCTGGGGGCGAAGCTACGATAATTGATAATTGTGTAGTTCATTCATTGATTGTTAATTATTTATCACTAACTACTAAGCGCTTGCCGCAATATAATATGGGAAAAGAATCGTTCGAGGGAAAGATATTGCATGTACCTTATGCCAAACCTGATGTTTACGGGGCTTTGGGTATGCCGGTGTACCAGAATGCATCGTTTGAATTTGCGAGTGCCGAAGAAATGGAGGCGGCTTTCACCGGAAAGTCGGCCGAGCATACTTATTCGCGGATTACCAATCCGACCGTGCAGTATTTCGAAGACCGTGTCAAGGCTATTACGGGGGCTTTCAGTGTTACGGCCTTGAATTCAGGCATGGCGGCGTTGAGCAATATTTTTATCACGCTTGCAAGGTCAGGCAGTAATATCGTCACTTCGCGCCATTTGTTTGGCAACACCTATTCGCTTTTCACTTCTACCCTGGAAGCTTTTGGGGTGGAGGTAAAATTTTGCGATGTGACAAACCTTTCGGAAGTTGAAGCCAGCATAGATGAAAATACCTGCGCTGTTTTCCTTGAAATCATCACCAATCCCCAACTCGAAGTTGCCGACCTGAAAGCCATTTCGGAAATCGCGCATAAAAAAGCCGTGCCTTTGGTGGCCGATACCACCATTGTGCCTTTTTGTGCTTTTTCGGCAAAGGATTTTGGAGTCGACATTGAAATTGTTTCGACCACCAAATACATTTCGGGTGGTGCGACGAGCCTGGGAGGCCTCGTCCTTGATTATGGTAAGTTCAATTGGCATTTGTCTTCGAAACTAAATGCGTTGGCGCGTGGATTTGGCAATGCGGCTTTTACGGTAAAACTCCGGAAGGAAATCCACCGGAACCTCGGGGCTTACATGACACCACAGGCAGCCTCTTTGCAAGTACTGGGACTTGAAACGCTCCGGTTGCGTTACCAGCACGCCACCGCTACTTGCCTTGAGCTGGCAAAACGACTTGAAGCACTTGCCGGGATTGAGTCGGTGAATTACACGGCTTTGCCCGCGAACCGCTTTTATGCAATCAGCCAACTCCAGTTCGAGGGGAAACCGGGAGCCATGTTCACTTTCGATTTGGCTTCGCGCGAGGCTTGTTTCGCTTTCCTCAATAAATTGAAACTGGTACGCCGTGCTACGAATTTGTTTGACAATAAGACTCTTGCCATACATCCTGCAAGTACCATTTTCGGGACATTCACGGCACGGGAGCGCGAAGGAATGAACGTTTCGGATAAAACTATCCGCATTTCGGTTGGCCTCGAAAGCGTTGATGACTTGTATGCCGATTTCGTTCAGGCTTTGCAATAGTCATTTTATGGGCACTAAGTCCGTATTTCGCTTTTTAATGCGTATCTTTGCAGGATATTAATACATTTCCCATGAGATTTGACGAACTTCCACTTTGCGAAGCTGTTTTGGACGGGTTGCAGGCAATGAACTTCAAAGAAGCCACCCCCGTCCAGGCACAAACCATTCCATTTATTTTACAAAAGCGCGATGTGATTGCCTGCGCTCAAACCGGTACCGGTAAAACGGCAGCCTTTATTTTGCCTCTTTTGCATAACTTGCAATCGGAACACCATGAGGAGAATTTCGTGAATGCCATTATCATGGCGCCCACGCGGGAATTGGCCCAGCAGATTGACCAGCAAATGGAAGGTTTTTCGTATTTCACTCCTTTTTCATCGGTTGCGGTGTATGGCGGAAATGATTCCCAAGCTTGGGATGTGCAACGCCGCGGCTTGCAAAAAGGCGCCGATGTGGTGATTGCCACGCCCGGGAGGTTGCTTTCGCATATCAACCTTTACGAAATCAATTTCTCCCACGTAAAATATTTTATCCTCGATGAGGCCGACCGCATGCTCGACATGGGTTTTTTTGACGATATCATGCAGGTGGTGAACCGCTTGCCCAAAAATCGCCAGACAATCATGTTCTCGGCCACCATGCCACCAAAAATCCGCCAGCTTGCCAAAACCATCATGAACAATCCGGCAGAGGTGAAAATTGCAGTTTCGCGGCCACCTGAAAGCATTATGCAAACGGCATACATATGCCACGAGGGCCAGAAACCGGGTATTGTACGCTACTTGTTTTCAGCACAGGAAGCAAACAAAGTCATTATATTCTCGGGTTCCAAGCAAAAGGTAAAGGAACTTTTCAAGACATTCCGCCAGATGGGGCTTTCGGTGGGGGAGATGCATTCCGACCTCGACCAGGCACAGCGGGAACATATCATGCACGAATTCCGCAACAACCGTGTCAGTGTGCTAGTGGCAACCGATATCGTGTCGCGTGGGATTGATATTGATGACATATCGCTGGTAATCAATTACGATGTGCCACACGATGCTGAAGATTACGTGCACCGTATCGGGCGTACCGCACGTGCCAGTGCCAAAGGGATTTCAATAACTTTTGTTTCAGTGGAGGAACAATATAAATTCAGGCAGATTGAGTTGTTCCTCGAAAAGGACATTTATAAAATTCCCATGCCCGAAGAATTGGGCGAAGCGCCCGAGTATAACCCCGAAGCAAACAAGCATTTCAAGAAATTCAAGAAAGGGAAAGGTTCGTTTCACCGGCATAAACACAGGAATAATTAGGCAATATGTATTTTTCAAAGCAGGGATTCAATGGTTTTTCCTGCTTTTGTTTTTTTATGAGTTGATTTTACGAAAATGGTTGTGGATCCTGTTGTTGTCGATTAGTTCCTATTCCGGGTTGTTGCCATAGATGCAGGCAACGAGGCTGTATGTGTTGGGGCTGTCCGGAATTGTTTTTATGCTTGCAACTATTTTTTCAGGCCTGGCTCTGTTTACAAAATCAATATTCAAGCCATCCGGCGAAACCGAATAGGCATATTCATTTCCCAATGCGCCCTGCAATTTCTTAAAAACTGGATTGAACAATGTATTGATGGTGGTAATGCTGGCGTTGGCCGCATAAGGGATGGTAAAGCTATTTTGCCAAAATGTTGTTTCTTCGATATAACAACCCGATGTGCCTGGAACATTGTTTTTTGCATTAAAAGCCACGTACAAGTCCGATTTGGAATTAATTGTGTCTCCTTTCAATTTCCTGAAACCCTTATCCGACTCGTGTATGATCCTTTGTATTCCTTTACTAAAGTTATCATGTCCGGGCTGGTCTTTGATATTCAGGAACCCAACATAGGTGGGCTGCTTGTCGGGGTCTGAAATGTCCTGCGATGGGTATGAAAATGTAACCGAATATTCGTGCTTGGCATCCTGCGATACAATTAAGCAGGCCTTGAAATACCTGAACCCGTTTTCGGTTATCTGAATGAAATTGGTTCTTGAGCTGAGGTTTAGGGGGTCGCGGTATAAATAGTTGAATGTGAAATTCGGGTAACACGCCAGGAACCCGTCCATTATGGCGTTTAGTTTTTCGAGTGCTTCCCGCTCGCTCCGGTAGGTGCCGAACTTGGAAGTGTAATCTGTTGAAGTTAATGATTCAACGATTGCGGAGTTGTCGGCATTGCTGACTTCAAGGGTTGTTTTATAGGCCTGAAACACAGGGCTTGTTTCGTCGGGTGTGGATTTTAAATCGTGGAACGTTTTATTCGACAATTCGAAAAGCTTTTCGAATACCTTGCATAAACTTACTTTTTCGGCCGGGCATTGCAGCGAAACGACAATTGCCAGAAGAAATAAATTTATTTTTTTCATTTCAATACAAATTAAATCGAATATTAAAGCAAATCTATATTTATTAAATTGTAAAACAAAATATATGTTGTTAAAAATTGAAGGTTGGATGCTTTTTTTGATTTTCAGGAAGCAAGACCATCTTTTTACCCTTGCTCTGTTGCAGGAAAGGCGGGATGTGTCTTTAAAAAAAAGCATTTTGTTGGGAATGTGGTGCTTGTGGGAATAAAATGATAATTTTGTGCCTTGTTTTGGAAAACGCTTTCCACCCTTTTGATTATTCATTACCCTTCTGATTTTCCCAAATGAAATCCTTAAAATTGAACCAGGCCTATATTCTTTTTTTGTTTTTTTCTTTTACAATTCTTATAAACAGTTGCGGGCAGCCAGGAGCAAAAAAAGAAAGTCGCACCATGACATCCGAAGATGGTTTTTGGCCCGGGTCGGAAAATATTACCAGTGCGATTAATATTTTAGGGGCGCTGCTTGTGCGCGCACTTCGCTGGCTTCTTCGGGCGAG
>DATGXD010000082.1:0-8601 GCA_035299105.1 Paludibacter sp.
GCCTTCTCATCCCGATTATCCCAAAAATTCGCCAGAATACGATCAGGGTTCGCCTCACGCGCAGGATGTTTCGTATGTTTTTCAACATTTGAACGCTTCAGACCCCAATACCTCCAAATCAGACATAATCATTTCTGAAGCTATGGGCGATTATTGGATAAACTTCGTTAAGTCTGGAAATCCCAATGGAGCCGCTTTGCCTCAATGGACTCCGTTTAACCGCAATAATCCAATGGTAATGTATTTTGAAAACAATCCGCATCTTGCACCTGTGCCGGATGAGAAGGCGCTTGAAGTGTTGGATAGATATTTTAAATGGAGAATTTCACCCGAAAGTAAAAAGTAAATCAGAGTTTATTCGTCTATTATTTCGTAAACCACAAAATCAATAAATGAAATTAAAATTTATACTCATAATCAGTCTTTTCCCAGCATTGTGCATAGCGCAGGTAGTGAAAAGTTACAAGCAGTCAAGCGCAGGAATTAACGTGGCTTTATCCAATGGAACGCTCGGCATATATCCATTGACGGGAAATTCGATGCGCATTAAATTTTATCAGGCTAAAGTAGATTCAGTGCCCGAGATAATTTTTGGAACTAAAAACGCAGTGCCGAAATTTGTTGTCAGCAACACGATTTCGAAAATTGAGGTGAAAACTAAAAATATGGTTGTGATACTTGATAAGCAAAGCGGGAATTTGTCGTTTGCCAATAAGTCGGGTAAAATTTTCCTTCGCGAGAAAGCAGGTTCGCGAAAATTATCGCCTTCGTCGGTCATGAATGAATCCTGTTTTATTGCAGAGCAATCGTTTGAATCGCCTGATGATGAGTCGATTTTCGGGCTTGGACAGTTTCAGGATGGGAATTATAATTTGAAAGGTGTAACTCGAAATTTAACCCAGGTTAATTGCCAAATTTCCCTTCCATTTATTTATTCAAACAAAGGATATGGCTTGTTGTGGCATCAGTATGGGATGACCGATTTTAATCCGGCAGATAATGATATTGTGCTTGAAAAACACGAACAATTGACTGCTGAAAATAAACTGGTGGAAGTTACCACAACCTCGGGAACACAAAAAGTATCGCAAGACCAATCTATTTACACAGGTAAGTTTATTGCTCCAAAAGAGGGTGAATATTCTATTTTTCTCAACTTGGGCGATATGGGAAACCGTTATTTTGTTGTCATTGATGGTAAACCCTGTCTCGACCAAAGTAATATGTGGCTTCCGCCCACGGTGGGTACGTTGATCGATTTAAAAGCCGGTGAACATCAGGTGCAGGTGGTTTGTAAATCCAGCAATTCCCCAAAATTATCTTGGAAATTTAAAGATGATTTAACCACGTTTCGTTCTCCAAATGCCAAAATGCTCGACTATGTTGTGTTTTACGGACCTTCCGCGGATCAGGTAGTTGCTACCTATCGAAATCTATCGGGTAATGTGCCTATGTTGCCGCTTTGGGCGTATGGATTTTGGCAATGCCGCGAACGTTACACCTCTGGTACACATCTCGTTGAAACGGTTAAAGAATTCCGCAAAAGAGATTTGCCAATGGATGTCATCGTACAGGATTGGCAATATTGGGGCAAGTATGGTTGGGGAGTTCCAAAATTTGATGAAACCAACTATCCCAATCCGGAAGGTTTTATAAAAGAACTACACGATTTGAATGCCCATTTCAATATCTCCGTTTGGGAAAATTTAAATCAGCAATCTGAAATTGGCAAAGAGTATGTCGCCAAAAAACTGTTTATTCCAAACAGTCCGTGGGTCGATGTATTTAACCCGCTTGCCCGAAAAACGCATTGGGACGTTTTAAATAAGAATCTCTTCAGTACAGGTGTCGATTCGTGGTGGATGGATGCAGTAGAACCAGAGAATGATGCGCTGCATGGCAAAAATACCTATTTGGGTTTAGGCGATTTTTACCGCTTAACTTACCCTTTGTTTGTAAGCCGTGCTGTTTACGAAGGACAAAGAGCAACTACTTCTGACAAAAGAGTTTGCATCCTAACCCGATCAGCCTATTTAGGTCAGCAACGATACGGAGTCATCAACTGGTCGGGAGATATTGGAGGCACATGGGATGTGTACAAAAGGCAGATTGTTGCCGGTTTGAACTACACAATCACCGGAATGCCATATTGGACAACCGACATTGGCGGTTTTTTCCGTCCGGGCAATGCCCAATATACCGACGAGAAATATCACGAATTGCTCACCCGATGGTTTCAGTGGGGAACTTTCAATCCGGTTTTCCGCATACATGGATACCAATCGGAAACAGAGCCCTGGAAATATGGGCAAAAGGTTGAGAACAATATGCGCAAAATGCTGGATCTTCGCTACCGGTTGTTGCCATATATTTATTCAAACGCATGGTCGGTTTCAAAAAATGGCTCAACGATTATGCGTCCGTTGGTGATGGATTTCAGGGAAGATGCAGTGGCTGTTTCGCAACCCTACGAATATATGTTTGGTAAATCCGTTTTGGTAGCCCCGGTTACCGAAGCCGGGGTAAATGAATGGAAAGTTTACTTGCCGAAGGGCGCAGATTGGTACGACTTCTGGACAGGCAAAAAAGTAAACGGCGGACAAACCGTTCAAAAAGAAGTGTCTTTAGATATTATCCCTTTGTATCTAAAAGCCGGTTCCATTTTACCTCTTGGATCTAAAGTTCAATATGCCACCCAAAAGAAATGGGACAGACTTGAAATCCGTATTTACGAAGGAGCAAATGGCGAGTTCACCCTCTATGAGGATGAAAACGACAATTACAATTATGAGAAAGGATCATGTTCTACAATATCTTTTTTCTGGGATGAAAAGCAAAAGACATTGACAATCGGAAAACGAAGTGGAAACTTCACCGGGATGCTTCAAAGCAGAGAATTTAATATTGTTCTTGTAAGTGAAAATAAAGGTTTGGCACCAGCGCCGGAAAAATCAATAAAATATACTGGGGACAAAATAACTGTAAAATTTAAATAAATCGCACTAAGCAAACAGTAAAAATGAAAAGACGGATTTTTGTAACATTTGCAATTGTATGTTTAATGGCTGTAACAAGCACAGCTCAGACATATAAAGAGACTAATTCGGGAACAAAGGCTGAAATTAATGCCTTAAACGTTGAAGTTCAGTTTTATTCTCCTTCCATTGTCAGGATTCTGAAATATCCGCAGGGAACTGTTTGCACAAAGCAGAGCCTATCGGTTACAAAATCTCCGGAGAAAGTTGCATTCAGCACAAAAAAAGTTGGAGATAATCTTGTTGTGACAAGTAAGGCGTTGAGCGTTTCGATTAATATGAATAGCGGTCAGATTAGCTTTAACTCAGCAAACCAGCAAGCATTGTTCAAAGAAAAAGCCGGTACGACATCATTTACCGCAATGAACGATGCGGGAGAAAAAACATTCACCGTGTCTCAGTCTTTCGAACTGGATAAGGATGAGGCTATTTACGGATTAGGCCAACAGCACGATGGGAAAATGTCGAAACGCAATGTCAGCCTTAAAATGGTTCAAGGTAATCTCGATGATTATATCCCATTTTTTCAATCGGTTAAGGGCTATGGGCTGTTTTGGGATAACTATTCGCCCACATATTTTGACGATAACCAAAATGGTACAACTTTTAAATCGGAAGTGGGAGATTGCATCGATTACTATTTTATGAGCGGTGGCAATGCCGATGGCGTGATTGCTAGTATGCGCAACCTGACAGGTCAGGCGCCTATGTTTCCGTTGTGGACGTATGGTTTCTGGCAAAGTCGCGAACGTTATAAAACCCAGGATGAGTTGGTGGATGTGGTGAAAAAATTCCGAGAACTGAATGTGCCTTTGGATGGAATTATCCAGGACTGGCAGTATTGGGGGAACAATTACCTGTGGAATGCCATGGAATTTCTCAATCCGGGATTTCAGGATCCGCAGAAAATGGTGGATGATGTTCACGGACTTAATGCGCACATGATTATCTCGATTTGGAGTTCATTCGGGCCACATACAAAACAATTCGGTGAATTAGAGAAGATGAATGCCTTGTTCAATTTCGAAACATGGCCTGCATCCGGATCCGAGAAATTTCCGCCCAACATGGATTATCCTTCAGGTGTAAAGGTGTATGATGCGTACAATCCGAAAGCGCGTGAGCTATATTGGAAACATCTGAATGAAGGTATTTTCAAACTGGGCATGGATGGCTGGTGGATGGATTCGACTGAGCCGGATCATTTAAGTGAGAAACCCGCAGATTTCGACAGTAAAACATATCTGGGCAGTTTCCGGAAAGTGCGGAATGCATATCCGTTAATGTCGGTGGGTGGAGTTTATCAACATCAACGGGAGGTAACTTCCGATAAACGGGTCTTTATTCTTACCCGTTCTGCCTTTGCAGGTCAGCAACGCTATGGTGCAAATACCTGGTCGGGAGACATCTCTGCATCGTGGGAAACGTTGAAAAATCAGATTTCGGCAGGTCTAAATTTTTCGCTCTCAGCCATACCAAACTGGAATTCAGATATTGGCGGATTCTTTTTGTGGAAATACAAAAATCCGCTCGAAAACCCTGATTACAGGGAGTTGCACGCTCGCTGGATGCAGTTTGGAACGTTTTGCCCGATGATGCGTTCGCATGGCGAAGGGTATCCGCGCGAACTTTACCAGTTTGGTAAAAAAGGCAATCCCACTTACGATGTCATTGAAAAATACATTAACCTGAGATATAGCTTGTTACCATACATCTATTCTGCCTCGTGGCAGGTTACAGCCAATCAGTCGAGCATGATGCGCGCGCTGGTTATGGATTTTGCCTCCGACAAACAGGCCATTGACCTCAATGATGAATTTATGTTTGGCAAATCGTTGCTGGTTAGCCCGGTTACCGAACCCATGTATTGGAAAAACCGCTTGCAGGGTAAAGATTCGGTTAAGGTAGAGGATTACAGTTCGGTAAAAACAAAAGCTGTTTACTTGCCTAAGGGCGCAGATTGGTATGATTTCTGGACTGGCGAAAAAGTAAACGGCGGTCAAACCGTTCAAAAAGATGTCCCCTTAAATATTATACCTTTGTATGTAAAAGCCGGTAGCATATTACCTATCGGTCCAAAAGTCCAGTATGCTACCGAAAAGAAATGGGACAATCTCGAAATCCGCATTTATGAGGGAGCAAACGGTGAATTTACTCTCTACGAAGATGAAAACGACAATTATAACTATGAAAAAGGTATTTATTCCACCATTCATTTTTCGTGGAACGATAAACAAAAGTCGCTTACAATAGATAAGCGAAATGGTCAATTCCCCGGAATGCTCGAAAATCGAGTATTTAACATAGTTGTAGTAAGTTCGACTCGTGGACTTGGTGGAGAGTTATCGGCTGTGCCAGATAAATTGGTTAAATATAATGGTGGTAAAGTCGTAGTTAGTTTCTGAAATAAAAAAATAGTCATTAATAGAAATAAAAATACATGAAAGCAAAATTTTTAAGTGTTGTTTTAGTCCTGCTATCTCTAAATCTGTCAGCACAGGACAACAAAATGATAGTAGTTAATACCGAGAAGGAACCCGTTGCTTCGGGCAAATTTGAACCAACTTGGCAATCGCTCAGCCAATACAAAGCTCCTGAATGGTTCAGGAATGCAAAGTTTGGCCTTTGGGCGCATTGGGGCCCTCAATGCCAACCCGAGTTGGGCGATTGGTACGGGCGCTTTATGTACAACGAAGGTGGTTGGCAATACAATTGGCATGTGCAGCATTACGGCCATCCGTCGAAAGCGGGTTTTATGGAGGTTATCCACGACTGGAAAGCCCAAAACTGGGATCCCGAAAAACTGGTGGCACTTTATAAACGTGTGGGCGCCCAATACTTCTTTGCCATGGCCAACCACCACGACAACCTCGATTTATGGAACAGCAAATACCAGGAGTGGAATTCGGTTCGCGTAGGACCGCAAAAAGACATTGTGGCCGGTTGGGCTGCCGCGGCAAAAAAATACAAACTGCCATTCGGTTTAAGCGTGCATGCTTCGCACACTTGGACCTGGTTCGAAACTTCGCAACGCTCCGATACAACAGGCCCGTTGAAAGGAGTGCCTTATGATGCCGCCCGGTTGACCAAGGCGGATGGCAAAGGAACCTGGTGGGAAGGGCTTGATCCGCAGGAACTCTATGAGCAGAACCATCCGCTAAGCAAGAACAGCGGCAAGGATATTACCGCATTGTGGAGCCAGTGGGATTGGGACAATGGAGCCTGTCCTCCAAGCCAGAAATATTGCGACAAGTTTTACAACCGCACCATGGATTTGATTAACCTCTATCACCCCGATTTGCTGTATTTTGATGATTCCAGATTGCCACTTTACCCTGCCAGTGATGCCGGATTGAAAATTGCGGCGCACTACTACAATACCAACATGGCACAACACAAAGGGAAGCTCGAAGCGGTTATGTTTGGCAAGCAGTTGACCGAAGACCAAAAGAAATGCATGGTTTGGGACGTGGAGCGCGGCGCACCCGACAAACCACAGGAAAATGCCTGGCAAACCTGTACCTGTATTGGTGATTGGCATTACAACAGGGGGATTTACGATAACGGTGGTTACAAATCGGCAGCTACAGTTATCCGGATGTTGATAGACATTGTAAGTAAAAACGGAAACCTGTTGCTCAATATTCCTGTTCGTGGCGATGGTACTATCGACGATAAAGAAGTGGCTGTTCTTGAAGGTATTGCAGCATGGATGGATGTGAATAAAGAGAGCATCTTTGATGCCCGCCCATGGAAAATTTTCGGCGAAGGTCCTTCGGTTGATAAAGTGAATAAGTTGGATGGCGCCGGTTTCAATGAGGGTAAACTTGGTTATACTGGAAAGGACATACGCTACAACCAAAAAGGAAATGTGCTATATGCTACAGTGTTGGGAGTTCCGACCGAGGATATTTCACTCAAATCGCTAGCGAAAAATATAGGTAACCAAAAAATCAAGAAAATAGAACTGCTTGGCAGCAAAGAGAAACTAACGTGGAAACAGGGGAAAGATGCATTATCAATTGGCAAGCCGAAAGTGAGTCCCAACGATATTGCCCTGGTGTTTAAGATAGCTTTAGCTAAATAGCAGTTGTTGATAAATGCTGTTTTTTACGTTAAATGAATATTGCTTGAATATAATTGTTTAATAAACATAGATGTTGAAATAAAGATGGTAAAGATAAAATCGTTGTTGTTGGTTGTGATTGCAACCATTTTTTGCTGCAATCTGAAAGCTCAAGGATTGTATGTGGGAACAAATTATCATCCGCATGACGACAAAAATATCGAAAAAATCAAAAGTGATATCCAGTTGATGAAGGCAGCAGGGTTTACTTCTGTTCGTATGGGGCATTTGGCGTGGGATAGTTATGAACCGGCAGAGGGACAATTTGACTTTGACTGGTTTGATAAAGTGATGGATTTGATGAATCAAGCCGGTATTAAGGTAATTTTGGATATCGCTGTCCACCCTGCTCCGATATGGCTGCACAAGAAATTCCCTTCCATCGATGTGGTCAGTGCATCAGGGAATCAGTTGTACCCAAACCATCGCTACATGGACGATGCCGGCGATCCGAACTACCAAAAGTATGCGCTTCGATACACCGATGTTCTGACCAAAAGATACGCCAAACATCCCGCTTTGTTGGCATTTGGAGTGGATAACGAATCGGGAGACGGTCCCATTTCCTATTCAGAAACCGTGCGGCTTCGGTTTGCAGACTGGTTGCGCAAGAAGTACGGCACACTTGATGGTTTGAATAAAGCGTGGGCGACTCATCGTTGGTCGCGTCGCTTGAATAGTTTCGAAGAAGTCGGTCTTCCAACCGAAGGACAGAGAAATGGTGCTCCCGAAAAAATCCTCGATTTCCGCACGTTTGTTTCCGGCGAAGTGAACAACTTTTTACTTGCCGTTTTGGATAAGATCAACACCAACGCTCCGGGGGTGCTTACAAATACGAATGCGTGGTACTACAGTCCGCTGAAATATATCGATTGGGCTGAAATAGCCTATTCCGGTAAAATGGCTCGGGAGGGCTGTGGTTTTTATCCCGGAAACTCACTGGTCACCAACTGGGGAGTAATGAACGCGGCTTTTGGAATATCAAGAATCCAGTTTGAAAGCACCAATCCCTTTTGGTGCAGTGAGTTTTCGACGATGACCGCTGTCCCCAATTCAATTCGTAAATCGGCTTATGCCACGTTGATGTATGGGAACCAGATGATTTGCGGATGGACATGGCAAAGTATGTGGGCTGGCGAGGAACAATATCTGGAAGGGATGGTGGACTGGGATGGTGTGCCAAACAGGAAATACGACGAATATAAAAAGATTGCCACCGAGTTTAAAAAGATTGAAAAATACTTTCCCTATAAGCCTCGACCTGAGGTAGGAATGGCTTTCTCTTTCCGGAGCCAAATGGCAAGCAGTTCATTTCCCGAGCAGCACGAAAGTCAGCTGCAAACCTGTTGGAATTTGTTCTATTCGCGGAATATGGATGCCAATGTGGTGGAAATCAGCCGAAGCAGTTTGAATTATAAATTGCTCTTTGTCCCCGGAGTG
>DATGXD010000083.1:0-13675 GCA_035299105.1 Paludibacter sp.
GTTCACGCCACGGATAATCAGCATATCATCGCTTCGGCCGGTAATTTTTTTCATCCTCACTGTTGTTCGCCCGCAACCGCAGGTTTCGCGGTTCAGGGTCGAAAGGTCGCGTGTGTTGTAGCGGATTAAGGGAATTCCTTCTTTGGTGAGCGTTGTGAAAACAAGTTCGCCTTCCTCGCCATCGGGCACCGGTTGTTTGGTATCGGGGTGTACAATTTCAGGGAAGAAATGGTCTTCGTGGATGTGCAACCCGGCATGGCACCTGCAATCGTTGGCCACCCCCGGTCCCATGATCTCGCTCAGCCCGTAGATGTCGTAAGCTTCGATGCCCCACTTTTTCTCAAGCTCAAGGCGCATGTTCTCGGTCCAGGGTTCAGCGCCAAACACACCAACCTTCAATTTCATATCGGCCAGCGAATAACCGTGTTCTTCCAGCGCATCGCCCAAATGGAGCGCATACGAGGGCGTACAAGCCAGGACAGTGGAGCCGAAGTCCGACATGAGCTGGAGTTGGCGCCGGGTGTTCCCGCCCGAAATAGGCACTACTGCACAGCCAACCGTTTCGGCGCCGTAATGAACGCCAAGCCCGCCGGTGAACAATCCGTACCCATACGAAACTTGCATCACATCTTTCGATGAAATTCCCGCCATGGCCAAGCACCGGGCCACCACTTCGCGCCAGTTTCCGATATCGTTTTTCGTATAACCAACCGTGGTCGGCTTGCCCGTGGTGCCGCTCGAAGCATGTATACGGACAATTTCGTCCATTGGCACGGCAAACAGCCCAAAGGGGTAATTGTCGCGGAGGTCGGTTTTGTAGGTGAATGGCAACCGGGAAATATCGTCGATAGTAGAGATACCGGCAGGTTTCACGCCCATTTCATCCATCCGCTTGCGGTAAAATGGGACATTGGCATACACATGGTTAACCAGCTTTTTCAATCGCTCACCTTGCAGGGACCGCATCTCCTCTCGACCCATGCATTCAATTTCCTTGTTCCAGATCATAGTATTATTTACGATTTATGTGCGTTAACAGCCGTGATTGCCAACTGCCAACTATTTTCTAAGCTCTTCTTCGCTAATCACCCGAAGCCCATGCCGGTTAATTACTTCATTCGATTTTTGGCGGTTGCCAGTACGGAGCATCAGGATAGACTTACTTCCAAAGCTGAACGCATAAACATATTCGATGCAAATGTCGGCAGCAGTGAACAAGTCGATGATATACGACATGGAACCTGGGGCGGCATTCATTTCGATGGAAAGGATTTCCTGCACACGCACGGTAAACGAGGCTTGCCGCAAGACTGCGAGCGCTTTTTCCGGGTCGGAAACTATTGCCCGCATGATGCCGTAATCGCTGGAATCGGCAACTGTCAGAGCTATGATGTTGATGTTGTTTTTGGCCAATACAGAAAGTATCTGGTTTAAATGGCCGGTTTTATTCTCGAGGAAAACGGAAAGTTGTCGAATAGTCATAAGTCTTATATGTTTTTTTTGAATGCAACAGGACGATTGCCTTCGGGTTTGGTAATAATGCGCAAATTTAAACAAAAACGCGGAAAAGCAATGCTGATATTACTTTTTTGGGAAAGAAACCAGATTGCCGTTAACAAGCGACGGGATGGCTTCAAGTCACCCCGTCGCTAAAACAAATGGATAATTGCAAATAAATTCAGCCTTCGAGTTCCATTTTCAGGAACCGCCCGGTTTCGCTGGTTTTGTGGTTTGCCACTTCCCGCGGTGTCCCCGTGCAGACAACTTGCCCGCCACCGGCGCCTCCCTCGGGGCCAATGTCGATAATATAGTCGGCAACCTTGATTACATCCATATTGTGTTCAATGATAATCACCGTGTTGCCTTTGTCGACCAGCCTGTTCAACACGCCCAGCAGAACCCGGATATCCTCGAAATGCAGCCCGGTTGTAGGTTCATCGAGTATATACAACGTCTTGCCGGTGTCGCGCTTGGAGAGTTCGGTGGCCAGTTTCACACGCTGGCTTTCGCCCCCCGAAAGGGTCGTGCTCGATTGCCCGAGCTTGATATAACCCAGGCCCACATCCTGCAAGGTTCTTATTTTATTCAGGATAGACGGCTGGTTTTCAAAGAATTCAACCGCCTGGTTAATAGTCATATCCAGCACATCGGCAATCGATTTCCCTTTGAAACGTACTTCGAGGGTTTCCTTGTTGTAACGTTTGCCTTCACAGCTTTCACAGGGGACGTACACATCGGGCAGGAAATTCATTTCGATGGTTTTATACCCGTTTCCGCCACATACCTCGCAACGGCCCCCGGCGGTGTTGAACGAGAACCGGCCCGGTTTGTAACCACGGATTTTGGCCTCGGGCAAAGTAACAAACACATTGCGGATATCGGAGAAAACCCCCGTGTAGGTAGCCGGATTCGAACGCGGAGTGCGCCCGATAGGCGACTGGTCGACTTCCACCACCTTGTCCACGAATTCGAGGCCTTCCACACTTTCGTAAGGCAGCGGGTCTTGTAGCGAACGGTAAAAGTTCTGGCTCAGGATAGGTTGCAGCGTTTCATTAATCAAGGTCGACTTTCCACTGCCCGAAACTCCTGTGACACAAATCATTTTGCCGAGCGGGAACGAAACATCCATGTTTTTCAGGTTGTTGCCGCTTGCCCCCTTGATGGTAATGGAGTGCCCGTTGCCCGGACGGTATGCCGGGGGAATTTCAATGCGCTTTGTGCCGCTGAGGTAAGCTGAAGTCAGCGTGTCGGCTTTCATCATTTCGCCGGGAGTCCCCGCAAAAACAACTTCACCTCCAAACCTGCCTGCATGCGGGCCTAAGTCGACAATGTAATCGGCTGCCAGCATCATGTCCTTGTCATGTTCCACCACAATGACCGAGTTGCCGGTGTCGCGCAACTGCTTCAAAGAGCGGATAAGCCGCTGGTTGTCGCGCTGGTGCAGGCCAATGCTGGGTTCGTCGAGTATGTAAAGCACGTTCACCAATTGCGACCCAATCTGCGTGGCAAGCCTGATGCGCTGGCTTTCGCCCCCCGAAAGCGACTGCGAACTCCGGTTGAGCGACAAGTAGGTAAGCCCCACATCGACCAGGAACTGGAGGCGCGACCTGATTTCCTTCAGTATCTCGACCGCAATGGTTTTTTGTTTTTCGGATAAATATTGGTCCACATCGCCTAGCCACCCCGACAGGCGCGAAATATCCATGGCGGCCAGTTCGGAAATATTCTTGCCGTGGATGCGGAAATGAAGCGATTCCCTGCGCAACCTGGCGCCGTTGCATTCGGGGCAAACAATGGATTTGGAATACTGGTTGGCCCATTTCTGCTCGGTAGCCGATGCGCTGCTATCGGTTTGCATCTCGATGTATTTCAGGATTCCATCGTAGCTCAGGAAGTAGCTGGTTCCAACCGATTGGTTTTTAATATGCAGCCGGTCTTCGGTCCCGTTCATGATTTCGTCCATCGCCTCGTCGGGAATATCGGCCACCGCTGTTTTTATGTTGCAACCGTATTTTTCGAGAATGGCTTCAACCTGCCAGAAAATGGTACTGCTCTTGTATTTTCCCAGGGGGGAAATGGCGCCGTTGTAAATGCTTAGTTTCCGGTCGGGAACAATTTTATCCATGTCAATCATGTTCACGTAGCCAAGCCCCTTGCAATGATGGCAGGCCCCGTGGGGCGAGTTGAACGAAAAATTGTGCGGTGCAGGCTCGTCGTACGAAATACCGCTTGTGGGACACATCAGCATTTTACTGAAATAACGTGCCTCGTTGGTGTCCTTGTCCACCAGCATCACAATACCGTTGCCTTGCTGCATGGCCTTCTGGATCGATTGTTTCAGCCGTTGGCGGTCCTTTTCGGCAACTTGCAATTTGTCGACCACCACTTCAATGTCGTGGTTCTTGTAACGGTCCACTTTCAGCCCGTGGGTAGCTTCGCGGATTTCGCCATCGATACGGACGTGCAGGTAGCCTTTTTTACGGATTTGTTCGAACAGCTCCTTGTAATGCCCTTTACGGCCACGCACCAGCGGGGCAAGGAGGAAGGTTTTCTTACCCTCGTAATATTTCAGTATCAGGTCTACAATCTGTTCTTCGGAATACTTCACCATCTTTTCGCCCGTGACATACGAGAAGGCTTCGCCTGCACGGGCAAACAGCAGGCGCAGGAAGTCGTAAATCTCGGTAGTGGTACCCACTGTCGACCGGGGATTTTTGTTGGTGGTTTTTTGTTCGATGGAAATCACAGGGATCAAACCGGTGATTTTATCCACATCCGGACGTTCCATATTCCCCAGGAAACTACGGGCATAGGCCGAGAAGGTTTCGATATAGCGGCGTTGCCCTTCGGCAAAAATGGTATCGAATGCCAGCGACGATTTCCCGCTTCCACTAAGCCCGGTGATTACTGTCAATGCATCGCGTGGAATAGCGACATCGATATTTTTCAAGTTGTGAACCCTTGCTCCGATTACCTCCACTTTTTCAGCATTACCGGGGGGTTGTATATTGGGATCTTTTGTCAAAACAAATAATTTTTTAGAACTTGCAAAGATACATAAATTGACCTGTTCACGACACCAACCATAGTGATAAATATTCCACATGATTCTTATGGAATGTAAAACATGCTGACGGAATCCCAACTAAACAATTACCCCAAACCACGTGTTAGAAAGTATGCTGCCGTCTATTTAGTCACGATAGACAATTGGCAGAGTGATAGTTAAATAGCACAACAATCATCCTCAAAGCTACAAACCTCATGAAAAAAATATTACTTACCTTGGTTTCAACCGTTTTGTCAGTTGCGGCTTTCAGTGCAACCTGGCAAATTTCCGCAAGCGGTTTTACTTTTTCGCCCTCCACAATCACCATCCAGGAAGGCGACAACGTTGATTTTATACTTCCCACATCCCACGATGCCGTGGAAGTAAGCTTGTCGACATGGGATGCAAACGGCAATTCGCCCATTGTCGGGTTTTCTGTCCCCTTCGGTGGCGGCATGGTAAATGCCAGCGCCCTCACAATAGGAACGCATTATTATGTTTGCGAACCTCACGCCTCGATGGGTATGAAAGGCCAAATTATCGTAGTGCCTGCTACCGGATTAAAAGACTTGCCGGCCAGCGGCTTTGAGTTCTACCCCAATCCGGTGGTCAACGATTTCAAGGTGAAGATTGAACTGGCGGAATCAATGCCGTTCGAGATTTCGCTGTTCGACCTTCAGGGAAAACAACTAACCGTTTTCCAGTCGGGCATCCAGGCTTCCGGGCTGTTCGAAAGGCAGTTTTCGTTGGGTGCAAACACAGTTGCCGGGGTTTACCTGCTCAAAATCAGAATGGGCGACAAGAGTATATTCCGGAAACTGGTGGTAATATAGCTGCCGGTTTTGCAATGAGGAATCATACCGGACCAACCCTTTGTCACAGCATGAAAACCCCACAGGATTCGGCTGGAAGGTATTCGCGCATGGCAAACAGGGTGAAACCACTGGTACTGCTGTGTGCGTGCATCGTGTTCGGCCAGTGCGTGTACAACAACGAGGAGGACTTGTACCCGGGACAAACCGAAACCTGCGACACCACCAATATTACGTTCAGCGGGAAGGTGGCGCCGGTTTTGAGGGCAAACTGCCTGGCTTGCCATGGCAATTCGGTGGCAGCGTCGAACGGTGGCGGCATCAGGCTCGAAGATTATTCCGATGTCAGTGCCAACATCCAACGGCTTTTCGGGGCCATGTCGCATCAGCCCGGCTATATCCCGATGCCAAAAGGGATAAGCTCAAAAATTGACGAATGCCAGATTAATGCCGTCAGGATATGGAAAGAAGCCGGGACACCCGACAACTGAACTGCAACACTCACTCCAAATTAACCGATTATGACCCATCGAAAGAGATTTTCAAGGAAACTGGTAGCGATTTTCGTGGCAGGGATCATGGCAGTCGGCGCACAACCGCAAGAAAAAGGATTGCTCCAAACGCTCGATAGCATTTCCCCTCCCGGAATACAATATGCTTACGGGACTTTCAAATCCACACGTGTGCTGAACGGGCATTCCATCGAACGGATGCAGGAAAAACAGTTCGATTTCCGGGTCGAACACCGTTTCGGGCTTGTCAACCAGGGATTTTATGAATTCTACGGGCTCGACCAGTCCAACAGCCTCATCTCGCTCGAGTACGGCATTAAGAACTGGGTTATGGTGGGCATCAACCGTACTTCACTGGACAAAACGGTTTCAGGCTTCACCAAATTCAGCATCCTCAGGCAAAGTACGGGGACATGGATTATGCCGGTGTCGGTGTCGGTATTGCTCGAAACAAGTGTGGTAGGCACCAAATGGTTGTACCCCGACCGCGACAACATGTTCCTTTCGCGCGTAACATACGCAAGCCAGCTGTTGGTGGCGCGCAAGTTCAACGAAGCTTTCTCGCTTCAGCTGGCCCCGGTGTGGATCCACCGCAACCTTGTACCCACGGCTTCGGACACAAACGACATGCTGGCGCTTGGCATTGGCTCGCGTTACAAAACCACGCGGAGGACATCGGTCAATTTCGAGTATTACCCGGTGCTCACATCCTGGTGGGACCATCAAACCAGTTACCGGAATTCCCTGTCGCTCGGATTTGATGTGGAAACGGGCGGGCATGTGTTCACCATCCTCCTGACTAATACCACCGGCATGATTGAAAAAAGCTTTATCACCGAAACTACCGGAAAATGGCTGAAAGGCGACCTGCACCTGGGATTCAACATCTCGCGTGTGTTTTCATTCAAGTAAACGGGTAGACGGGTAAACGAGAATACTTAATATTTTAGAACACTTATGAATTGGATATTAACTGCCTGTCTTTTTGCATCCGGCAAAAAATTGTAAAACAACCTAAAAACCCTTTGTAATATGAATACAAAACTGCTTGTCGCGCTATTATTGCCAGTACTTGCAACCATCCTCTGCGCACAGGAAAAACTGGTCACAAGAACAGGCCATATCTGGTTTTATTCGCATGCACCGCTCGAAGACATTGAAGCGCACTCGCACCAGGCAGCTGCCATCATCACCAGCAAAGGCACTATTGCCGTAATGGTCCCCATCATGTCGTTCGAATTCAAAAAAGCATTGATGCAGGAACATTTCAATGAGAACTACATGGAATCATCGAAATATTCCAAGGCCACATTCAATGGAAACATTAAAAACATTCAAGAGATAGACACCAAAAGGAACGGCATTTACAACACCACCGTGGAAGGCGAACTGACTATCCACAATGTCACCAACCCCGTGAAGGCCGACGGAACAGTGGAAGTCAGGGATGGAAAATATTTCATAAAGTCCACTTTCAAGGTACGGCTCAAGGACTACAATATTGCCATCGAAAACAGGCTGGTGAACAACATCGCTCCCATCATTGATGTAAATGTGGATTTGAAATTTTAAACCTCCTACATCCCATGAAAACAAAAACCATAAAATACGGGCTTATCATAATGGCTTTCGGTGTATTAGCGGGGATAAGCATTGTCTTGTATATTTTCAACAAGCCCAAACTCAATATTGCAACCGCAAAGGCCGATTACTCCCTGACTGCCACCGAACTGATCATCGCGTTTACCGAGAACGAGGAAGCTGCCAATGCAAAATACCTGTCTCCGACCCATGGAAAAATCATCCGGGTCGCGGGAATCATTTCAGAAATAGGCCTGCACAACGACGGCACACTGAACATACTGCTGAAAGAACCTGCCATGGGCCCGGGCAGCATTAACTGCTCGATGGGAAGCACCGAAACCCCGAAAGCCAAGGCGTTGAAACCTGGCGACAAAATAAGCATCAAAGGCGAATGCACGGGCTACCTCGACATCACCAACGAGGTATTGATGATAAAATGCGTTTTCGACAAATGAATGCGGCGTTTCATCAAATCCCCACACCCTCAAGCAACCATCCAAGGGTTGCTTAGTGTCCCAACATTCCATGCCTGGGGGTTGTAGGCAATGGTTTTTCATGAGACAATAAAAGCCGGCTTTTTATTGTCTACCAAGTCACTATAGCACCTCAAATCCAACGTACAAAGCAGAAGTCCTGGCGGTGTGGCAGGTCTTCGTTTTTGGGGAACATGCGGAACCCGTACTTGAACGAACCGGCCATATTCAGCTGGTAATCGATATTGAAGAACATTTTCGACCCTTCGGTTTTTACAAGCTTCAGTTCCTCCACGTTATACAGCGTGTCCACATTGTTCTTGCCAAGCTTTGTAACCACAAGTTCAATCCCGATTCCCTTGTCCTTGATACCATCCACATCGATAACGATGTTGATATTGTTCACCTCTCCAACCTGTGGGTTATGAACCAGTCTGTCAGGCACATCGAGCGACAGCACCTGGATCCGATCCCAGCCTTCGGCAATTTTTTGCTTCCATGCCGCAATTTCCTTTGCCTTGGCAAAATCATTGGCCCTCAACAGGGAGGAACGTGAAGCCAGCTTGGTGTAGAAGCGCGAAATATAATCATCAATCATCCGCTTGGTGGTATAACGCGGTGTAATGAGGGCAATTGAATTTTTTATCACCTGGATCCATTCCGGGGAATATCCCTTGGTGTTTTTGGCGTAATACAACGGAATAATCTCATTTTCGAGCATGCTGTAAATGGTGGCTGCATCGAGCTGGTCCTGGTGCATGTCGTTTTCGTAGGTACGCTTCTCGGTCAATGCCCAGCCCGCACCTTTCACATAGCCTTCGAGCCACCAGCCATCAAGCACCGAGAAGTTAAGGACGCCGTTCATTTGTGCTTTTTCACCGGAAGTGCCCGATGCTTCGAGCGGGCGCGTTGGCGTGTTCAACCAGATATCGACACCCGAAACAAGCCGTTTGGCCAACCGCATGTCGTAGTTTTCGAGGAAAATAATTTTTCCCAGGAATTGCGGCATACGCGATATGGCGATAATCCGCTTGATCAGCCCTTGTCCGCCACCATCAGCCGGATGCGCCTTCCCGGTAAAAATAAACTGCACCGGGAAAGCCGGATTGTTTACTATTTTCTCGAGGCGTTCCAAATCGGTGAAAAGCAAATGAGCCCGTTTATAAGTGGCAAACCGACGCCCGAAACCGATAATCAGCGCATTGGGGTTGATAGCCTGCAACACCGACACAATACGCGAGGGGTCTTCCTGGTTTTTGAGCCAGCTTTCGCGGAACTGTTCCCGGATATAATCCACCAGCTTGTTTTTCAGGCTCATACGTGTATCCCAGATTTCCTGGTCGGGAATTTCGTACACACGCTCCCAAATCTTCATGTTCGACTGGTCGGCATAAAACGCCTTGCTAAAATATTTCTCATAAACAGCTTTCCAGTTCGACGAGGTCCAGGTTGGAAGATGCACACCGTTTGTCACATACCCCACATGCAACTCTTCGGGAAAATAACCTTTCCAAATTGGTTGGAACATTTCCTGCGACACCTTCCCGTGCAACCAGCTCACGCCATTCACTTCCTGGCAGGTATTGCAGGCAAAGGTACTCATGCTGAACTTTTCGTTGTGGTCGCCCGGACGTTCGCGCCCCATGTCGATAAATTCATCCCAACTAAGGCTCAATTTCGAAGGGTATTCGCTCATGTAGCGTTGGAAAAGGTTTTCGTCGAAACTATCGTGTCCGGCCGGAACCGGGGTATGCACCGTGTAAAGCGAACTGGCGCGCACCAACTCGAGCGCCTCGGGGAAACCCAGGTTTTCCTCGCCAACATAATCGACCAGGCGCTGTACGTTTATAAGTGCCGCATGGCCTTCGTTGCAATGGTAAACATCTTTTTTGATGCCCAGTTTTTTCAATGCCAGCATCCCGCCGATACCGAGCATGATTTCCTGCTTCATTCGGTTTTCCCAATCGCCACCATACAGCTGGTGTGTAATCGAACGGTCGTATTCGGTGTTCATTTCGTTATCGGTATCGAGCAGGTACAGGGCAATGCGCCCTACCGAAACTTTCCAGATATAGGAATAAACAGTCCGGCCGGGGTACGGGACTTCGACCACCACCGGTTCATCGTTTTCATCCTTCACTTGCACGATTGGAAGGTTGTTGAAGTTCTGTGCTTCGTACACAGCCACCTGCTGCCCGTCCATCGAGAGCGACTGGGTGAAATAACCGTAGCGGTACAAGAACCCAATAGCCGTCATATTGATGTTGCAATCGCTCGCCTCTTTCAGGTAATCACCGGCCAGGACACCCAACCCCCCCGAATAGATTTTCAGCACCTCGGTAAGCCCGTATTCCATGCTGAAATAAGCGATAGAAGAAACATCCTTGCGTTTCGGGACATTCATGTAGCTTTTGAAATCTTCGTACACCTCGTCCACCTGCCTGATAAATTCAGTGTCGGCACATAAGGCAATCAGTTTTTCATACTTGAGTATGTTGAGCAGCAGGATCGGGTTCGAAGCGGATTCGACCCAAGCTTCCGGGTCAATCTGCCTGAAAATATTCTTGGCATTGCTGTTCCACACCCACCAGAGGTTTTGTGCAATTTCTTCCAATTTGCTCAGGTTCTCGGGCAAATGCGAACGGACGTTTATTTCCTTGAGATTAATTTCATTTACATTGTTCACTTTGATTTTCATAAGCCTACCAATCTTTTTGTTATAACTAAACCAATACTTTTCTCTATTCTTAAAAAACTTTTTATTACCTTATACCACGCAAAAATAATTTAAAAACAAGTACCAACTGCAATTTCCACTATTAAAAAGCTTGTTTTGCCGTCGATTTGACAAGGGATGCCGAATTTGCATTACTTTTTGTAAATTCAATTTGCTTTTCCAACCGGCTTTCCTTGTGCCACAAAGCCAAGTGATATGCTTCATGATAATACTGGATGAAATGCTTCCACAATACCTTTTCAGCAATTGAGGCGGCTTTGTGCCGGACAATCTTCACTTCGTCGACACCCATCGAACTGAAGGCCGATATCATCCCGGCGATATGCAAAGCCACTTCGTGCCCGTTGTAATCCGACCGGTGGATAACCCCCACCCCTTGCTTAATATCGTGCCGCTTGTGCGACATCCATTGCCCGAACCCCGACAAGTCGGTGGTGATGGTGGGCACCGAGAATGCCGCACTTTCGAGCGGGGTGTAACCCCAGGGCTCGTAATAGGACGGGAACACCGACAAATCCATCCCGATAAGCACTTCATAATATCTTTTATTGAAAATGCCATCCGACCCGTTCAGGTACGAAGGGACAAAAATCACCTTCACGGGTTGGTGCTGCTGGTTTTTAAAATTGAACCAATGGATGGCCGACATTATGCTATCATTATGGAAATCAAACAATTCGTGGGTGGTAAAACGGTTCCAGGGGTTCACCAGGCTGGTGTCGGCGGTCTTGAGCGCTTCAGCTAGGTCGACACGCGGGCCGCTGATATGCGCAGGCACCATGACAAACACCACCACTTCTTTTTGCAGCCCTGCATTCTCCGACAGTAGTTTCAGCGACTCAATGAACGTGTCGAGACCTTTGTTTTTGTATTCGTAACGCCCGGCCGTGTTCACAAACAGCACATCACTGCTCAACTTATAACCTAAAAGCGTTTCGGCAACCCGCCGCAACAGGTTCCGCGCGTCTTTCCTTGCCGATGTAAACTTGCCCCCGTCGGGTACAAAATCGTTCTCGAAACCATTGGGCGTAATCACATGCGGCTTCCTGCCAAGCAGTTGTTCACATTCAATCCCCGTAATCTCGCTCACCGTGGTAAACGAATCGACCACGTGGGCAGCCACCTTTTCGGTGGAATGTTTCGAAACCATGTTCAGTTCCAAAGCCATCTGGTCGCCGTTGTACTCCTTCAGGGAATCGTAGAGCGGCTTGTGGTTCCCGGCTATCGAGCGGCCTATGGAAGTGGCGTGTGTCGTGAAAACAGTTGCCACTTCGGGCAAATTCTCCTTAATGTAAAATGCCCCGAAGGTTGTCATCCACTCGTTGAAATGCGCAACCACCTGGTTGCCAGCATTCAGGTTGAAAAACCGGTAATAACTTTCGATAACCATCCCCGTGGCGTAGCCAAACATGGAAGACTCGTCGTAATCGCCATATGCCTCAAGCGAATTCACCCCGACTTGCTCCCACACATGGCCGTATATCTCGTTCTTCCGTTGTAGCAAGGGAGTAAAGTCGACCAGCACGGCTATCGGGTTTCCGGGAACCGACCAACGCCCTACCCTGGTTTTCAACCCGTATTCAGTTTCCGTGAAATGTATCCACCCGGGGTACATTCCCGGCATCTCGTTGAAGTATGGACATTCATTGCCGGCCCACACATCCGGCCCAATGAAAACAACCCTATCGGGGAATTCCTGCTGCAAAGTGGCAGCCCTTGTAGACAGCACGGTGTAAATGCCGCCAACCATGTTGCAAACTTCCCAACTTGTTTCAAATATATATTCAGGCTTGAGCTTAATCGACATGCGTTGTAATTTTAAAATGAGTGCAAAGATAGCACTATTCTATGTACCATAGAGTTAATTAACAGCGCAATACTTCAACCCGCCAGCTTTTTAAAACCACCCCCCAAAAAAAATCCGACGGCATGGAATTTTCCAATCCCGGGCCGGACCGAAAACCAGAAACACCAAAAAACACGGGAAATACAGGGTCACCACGATTATTTCCGGCCACACTGTTGATTTATACAATAAAACAACGTATATTTATAGCAGCATAATGCCTGATTACCAATTGTTCATTATTAATCATTTAGAGTATGGGAGCAAAAAAGAATTTCGTATTAGACACCAATGTCATCCTGCACGACTACCAATGCATATATAATTTTGAGGAGAATGACATTTACCTCCCGATAGTGGTGCTGGAGGAACTGGACCATTTCAAGAAAGGGAACGAACAGATAAACTTCAACGCCCGCGAGTTCACCCGCGAACTGGACAGCATTGCCAACGACAAGTTATTCACGAAAGGGGCTAACCTTGGCGATGGAAAAGGAAAACTGTTCATCCTCACAGGCGGCGAATACCCCGAAATCATTTCAAAATCGTTTATCGACAAGACCTCCGACCACAGGATACTGGCTTCGACCTACACTTTGAGGGAAAACAAGAAAAATTCGAAAACCATACTGGTTTCGAAAGACATTAACTTGCGCATGAAAGCCTTATCACTAGGCATCGAGGCCGAGGATTATATCAACGACAAAGTGACCGACCATAATATTTTCGAGAAAAGCCATGAAACATATGAAAATGTCACACCTGAATTAATAGACCGCTTGTACAAAGGCGACGGGACTATCCCGGCAGACGAACTGGAATTTGCATCCGACCTGCAACCCCAAGAATGCTTCATCCTGAAAAGTTCGAGGTCGAGCGTGCTGGCCCGGTTCATTCCCGACCCGGGAGTGGTGAAACGAATTGAAAAAGAACGCTGCTTCGGGATTGAACCCCGGAACGCCGAACAGGCATTCGCGCTGAACATATTGCTCGACGATGACGTGAAACTGGTTGCACTGACCGGGAAATCGGGGACAGGCAAAACATTGCTGGCATTGGCGGCAGCACTCCACAAAAACGAAAGCTACAAACAAATACTGCTTGCACGCCCTATCGTTGCCCTCGGAAATAAAGACCTCGGGTTCCTGCCTGGCGATGAAAA
>DATGXD010000084.1:0-4435 GCA_035299105.1 Paludibacter sp.
TAGTGGCACATCTCGTGGATAGCCGTTCCAACCCATTGGTAGCGCGTGTTCGACCCAAAACCGATGGAACCGTGGTAACTGGCCTGGGCTGTGGGTATCCCGGAATTGAAATACACATACACGTTTCCACGGAATGTGGAATACCTGTTAAAGTAATAACAAGCACTATCCATGGCTATTTTTATCAAGCGGTACGGTTCGGGATTGGCCACGGGGTCAATATCCAGGGTGTAGGTCACATTGCCCGGCAGTGGTTTTACAACCAGCTGGTTACCGTAGGATGTCCCCACGCAGTTGGTTGCGTAGGAGCGGACATAGTATGTTTTGTTGAGTTCCAGGCCGGACATGATGGCGTAAAACTGCCCTACCGAAATGCCATTGGCGTATTTCGAATCGCCGAGGGTAGGATTGCTGGTTGTCGACCAGCATATTCCCCGTTCGGTAAGCGTGCAGCCCCCGTTGCTGGTTACCTTCACAACGCAATTGGCGGAATTTGTGGAATAATTGAATGCGGCGGAAATTGTCTGTACCGTAGGAAGGCTATAGGCCAGTGTCGAAAAATCAACCTCATTCCCATACGATGTCCCGGCTGCATTGGTGGCATATGCCCGGATATAGATAGTGTCGCCGGCCGGTAATTTGGTCAGGTTCACGGTTGCCAAGGCCGATGCGGCAGCCGAGGCAATCTTATTGTTTTCAACGGTGGGCGTGGGCGTGGTACTCCAGCATATCCCTTTTTCGGTTATGGAAGTCCCGCCTGTCGAAACGATATTCAACCCCGAAACGGCGGTGGTATACGAAACCGACGTCACAACTGCGGTGGCAACCACGGGCAATGTCCCCGGCACACTATCGGAAAAGGTGATGCTGTCTATCGAAGATACCGGAACCTGCATATTGGTATTTTCCGCACGATTGTAAATATTCAGATTTGCATTATTGTCGCTGAAATTCAAGCTGTCTACACCCGACATCGGGATATTTAGCACCGACAAGTCGGTTTTGAAAATATTCAAGGTCTTCTGGGCAAATATACTGGCAATAAGTACAATGGAAACAATCAAAAACGAGTACTTTTTCATAATTTCGAGAATTTTAATACATGGTTATTCACTTTCACCAAATAAATGCCGGGAGCCAGTGGGCTTACATCGATCTTGTTCGAGGTAGGTGGAACATCCATTACTTTGAGCCCACCGGTTGTGTAAATGGCGATTCCCGATAAATTTCCCGGTATTTCGTTCAATTGTATATATTCCCGGGTTGGATTCGGATACACATGAAAAGAGTCCTGGCTTGCGTAACTATCCCACAAGCCGGTGGAAGTACCGAAAACCAATTTCCTGATCTGTGAAATATCAGAGGTTTCAGTATTTCCGGCACGATAGTTCAGCACGAGGTTACCCGCCGAGAAAGTGATTTTCCTCAACAAATCCAAATCCACGGTTTTATTCGAATTGTCCGCCTGAACAATGTTCAACAAATTGTTCTGCGACACCACAGACACCATTCCCCAACAGGAAAAAGCAAATACCAACAATGTAGTCTTCAAATTCATACACATTATCAAAAAAAGCAGTTATAAGTATCCAGTTACAAACTCACCTAATTGCAGCACAAATATATATATTCCAATCCCACCCGAAGAGTAAAATAAAATCAAAAGGGAGGACAATTTCAATGCTTACCGGGTACATTCCCATGCAATTTACATAAACACGATATGAACAATCCAAAAACAACATCCACATACCGTCTGTATACCAATCATTTAAACACAATTATTCAGTAAAGTTTCTCCTAACGGCATCCTTCAGTTTCGCAAAAATAAGCCCGGGTGATAAAATGTAAGATATTCCACCTTATTGAATGAATTATGTCCACCTAAGAAATTCGGGCAATGTAATTTTGTAACGTTTGCGGGCGTTTTGGGAAACAAAGGGTACAGCACAAGCAATAATCATTGCACAACGCTGTATTTCAAAACATTAACCAACAAAACATGGGTTTGCAATGGATTTTAGAAAACTTACAACGATAATCGCTTTTACAACCATCGGGGCTACCGGGGCAATTGCCGGTAACCGCGACAAGGAAATCATCGATATTATCGAAAAAGTCAATACATATTGGCAAACAAACAACCCGGCATCGGGAAATGCATTTTGGGACAATGCGGCTTACCATACCGGAAACATGGAAGCCTATTTTGCCACAGGCAATGAAGCCTACAGGAAATACTCCGAAACATGGGCCGAACACAACGGTTGGAAAGGTGCGGAATCGGACGACAAACCGAAATGGAAATACCGTTACGGCGAAACCCCCGAACACGTCCTTTTCGGCGATTGGCAGGTTTGCTTCCAAACTTATGCCGATTTGTACAACCTGTTGCCCGACACAAAAAAAATTGCCCGTGCCAGGGAAGTAATGGAATACGAAATGAACACCCCGAACAAGGATTACTGGTGGTGGGCCGACGGGCTTTACATGGTGATGCCGGTCATGGTGAAATTGTATAAAATCACCGGGAACGAACTCTACCTGGATAAGCTGCACGAATATTTCAGCTATGCCGACAGCCTGATGTTCGACCCCGGGGCCAAACTGTATTACCGCGATGCGAAGTACGTTTACCCGGCACACAAAAGCACGAATGGCAAAAAAGACTTTTGGGCAAGGGGCGATGGCTGGGTTTTCGCCGGGCTGGCCAAGGTTTTGAATGACATGCCGCAAAATTACAAGCACCGGGATATCTTCGAACAGAGGTTCCGCGAATTGGCAAAAAGCATTGCCGCCACCCAGCAAAGGGAAGGATACTGGACACGTAGCATGCTCGACCCAAACCATGCACCTGGTTACGAAACAAGCGGAACTGCATTTTTCACCTATGGCATGCTTTGGGGTATCAACAACGGCTACCTGAAAGGAAAAAAATACCTGTGCGTGGCGAAAAAAGGTTGGAAATACCTGTCGACCATTGCTTTGCAACCTTCGGGTAAAATCGGGTACGTGCAACCTATTGGCGAAAAAGCGATTCCAGGCCAGGTTGTCGACAAGAATTCCACTTCGAATTTCGGGGTGGGCGCATTTTTACTGGCCGCTTCCGAAATGGTGCGGTTTACAAAGAGAAAATAATATTTATTAGTTTAAAGAAAGGGTAGAAACAATGTTGTCCACACAATTCTGAAGGCAACAATTATCAGATTGAAAAACAAATGATTATGAAAAAAAACTTTTTATTTATTTTGGCAGTCACCCTGCTATTTGCCGGTTTCACAAATGCACAGCAAACAACAGCAGGAAATTTCGTGGCAGGGAACAATGAGTTTTTGCTGAATGGCAGACCTTTTATTATCCGGGCCGGCGAAATCCATTACAGCCGCATTCCGAAGCCGTATTGGGACCACCGCATCAAATTAGCCAAGGCAATGGGAATGAACACCATATGTATTTACATATTCTGGAATTACCACGAGCAACAACCTGGAGTTTTTGATTTTGCCGGCGATAAGGATATTGCCGAATTCGTCCGGTTGATACAGAAAAACGGCATGTACTGCATTGTACGTCCCGGGCCTTATGTTTGCGCCGAATGGGATATGGGCGGACTGCCCTGGTGGCTATTGAAAAAAGACGACCTGAAAGTACGCACCAAGAACGATCCGTTCTACATGGAAAAAGTCAACACCTACATCAAGGAAGTCGCCAAGCAACTGGCCCCGCTGCAAATCCAAAATGGCGGCCCGATTATCATGGTTCAGGTTGAAAATGAGTACGGTACCTGGGGCGATGACCAGAAATACATGGAAACCATGCGCGACAACATCAAAAATGCCGGCTTCGACAAAGTGCAATTGCTGCGCTGCGACTGGTCGTCCAACTTCCACCGCTACAAGCTTGACGGCGCTGTGAACGCACTCAATTTCGGCGCCGGCTCGAATATCGATGACCAGTTCCGCAAATTCAAGCAAATGAACCCCACATCGCCCCTCATGTGCGGCGAATACTGGACTGGCTGGTTTGACCAATGGGGACGCCCCCACGAAACCCGCGACGTGAAAAGCTTTATCGGAAGCCTGAAAGACATGATGGACCGGAAAATTTCATTCAGCCTCTACATGGCACACGGTGGAACCTCGTTCGGACAATGGGCCGGGGCTAATGCACCTGCTTACGCACCTACAACTTCGTCGTACGACTACAATTCACCCATCGATGAAGGAGGAAACCCCACCGATAAATTTTATGCCATCCGCGACCTGCTGAAAAACTACCTGCAGGAAGGAGAAACATTGCCCGCAATCCCTTCGAACCCCGAAAAAACAATCACAATCCCAACCATACAATTCAAGAAAACAGCCAACCTTTTCGAAAACCTGCCGACTGCTAAAACGTCGGAAAACGTAAAACCCATGGAGTATTTCAACCAGGG
>DATGXD010000085.1:0-10204 GCA_035299105.1 Paludibacter sp.
ATTCAAATGAAATAGCACGTCAGCCTGGCATGAAAACCCGGCTGCAAGCCATTTAAAAATTAATTATGAATTAGAAGGCCATGAGCAAAAAAGAAACTATTAACTTGATTGATACTTTTTCGGAGTTTAAAGACCTAAAAAGCATCGACAGAAGTACTTTGATTAGTGTAATGGAAGAGTCGTTCCGGAACGTGATTTCGAAGATATTTGGAACTGATGAAAATTTTGATGTGATTATCAATCCTGACAAAGGTGACTTCGAAATTTACCGGAACCGAACCGTCGTGGCCGATGAAGATGTTGAAGACCCGAACCTCCAGATTTCACTTTCGGATGCTAAAAAAATTGACGAAGATTATGAAATCGACGAAGAAGTTACCGACACTGTCGATTTCCTGAGCTTTGGCCGCCGTGCTATCCTAACTTTGCGCCAGACATTGTCTTCAAAAATACTCGAATTGCAAAAAGACAATGTTTTCTCGAAATACAGCGAAAAAGTCGGGCAAATCATAAGCGCCGAATTGTACCAGATATGGAAAAAAGAAATGCTGCTGATCGACGACGAAGGCAACGAGCTCTATTTGCCAAAGACAGAACAAATCCCGACTGATTTTTACCGTAAAGGCGACACGGTAAAGGCAGTGGTTGCAATGGTCGAAAACAAAAACAATAACCCGAAAATCATACTCTCGCGTATTTCACCCGTTTTCCTGGAAAGGCTGTTCGAGCTTGAAGTACCTGAAATCCACGAAGGCCTGATTATCATCAAAAAGATTGCCCGCATTCCGGGCGAGCGCGCCAAAGTTGCTGTTGAATCATACGATGACCGGATTGACCCGGTAGGTGCTTGCGTGGGTGTGAAAGGGTCGCGTATCCATGGCATTGTCCGCGAACTCCGGAACGAAAATATCGATGTGATCAACTACACGAACAATGTGAGCTTGTTTATTTCAAGAGCGCTGAGCCCGGCTAAAATATCGTCGATCAGGCTGAACGAAGAAGAAAAGAAAGCCGAAATCTTCCTCAAGCCCGAAGAAGTGTCGCAAGCTATCGGAAAAGGTGGCCTGAACATTAAACTTGCGAGCATGCTTACGGGTTATACCCTTGATGTATTCCGCGAACTGGATGAAGAAACAGAAACAGAAGACATTTACCTGGATGAATTCAGCGACGAAATCGACCAATGGGTTATCGATGCGTTCAAGGCCATTGGCTGCGACACCGCTAAAAACGTGCTGGCCATACCACGGCAGGATTTGATTCGCCGCACCGACCTCGAAGAAGAAACCATCGACGAAGTGCTGGCCATTTTAGCCGCCGAATTCGAGGAAGAAGCCTGATTCGGCCCGGCATCCGTATTCGATGTTCGTGTGGAAACATGAAAAAGACAAAGAATACACTTTTACTAAAACAGAAAACCGTAATATTAGAATATGTCCATAAGATTAAGTAAAGCCTGTAAAGATTTGAATGTGGGTATGACCACCGCGGTAGAATTCTTGGCGAAAAAAGGTCATAAATTAGCTGTCGACCCCAATTTGAAATTGTCCGACGACCTGCACCTTTTGTTGGCAAAAGAATTCAACAAAGACATGGCCCTGAAAATAGAATCGGAACGATTAAGCCAGGAGCGCCAGTCGAAAGAAAGATCGGGCACGGTAGCGATTGAAGGTTATAACACTGCCAAGCCGGTTGAAAAACCGGCCGAAACCATCCATGTCAAAATACCTGAAGATCAGCTGCCTCATTTCAAATCCGTTGGACATATTGATTTGGGTCGCAAGGAAAAAACGGCTGAAATAAAACCACAACCACCTGTCACCGAAAAGCCGGTTGAAAAAACCGCCGAGGTTGAAAAAGCACCGGCCCAACCCCAACCTGAAAAAGCCGAGGAAACGAAGCAAACGCCTCCTCCGGCCAAACCAGCAGAAACAACTAAGAATGAACCTGTTGCAGAACAAAAAGCCCAGCCGGTAGTTGAAGCCACCCCTACTGTGGAAACAATTCCGGCGCAAGAAAAGGATGTGGAAAAGAAAGAACCGGAACAAGTTAAACCGGTTGAAACAACAGAAACCCAGGTATTGGAGAAAAAAATCGAATCCAAGGAAGAGGTAGAAGGCACCCAGGAAAAAAACGAACAAAAAAGCGAAAGCGAAAGCGAAAAAGAGGAAATATTCTCCCTTGGACGCCCCACGCTCGATGTTGCGCCTGTAGTGATTGGGACTATCGACCTTGATTTAATAAACCAAAGCACACGCCCGAAACCAAAAACGAAAGAACAAAAACGACGTGAGAGGGACGACAAGAACAAACTCTACAATGAGAATAAAAAAGCCCCGCTCAATGGCGAAAAGAAAGTAGCCCGTGAAGATGAAGCTTCCGGAGGAGCTGCAAATCAGCCGAAGAAAAAGCGTGAACGGTTCACCAACCAGAAAGTCGACATTTCCAAAGTCCCATCTGCAAACGAACCATCCCAGGGATTTGCACATCCTAAAAAAGCAGCCCAGGGAACACAAGGAAAACCCAATAAGGACCGGGTCAAGAAAAGTATCAAAACCACAGTTAGCGAAGAGGATGTTCAAAAGCAAATAAAAGAAACCCTGGCCCGACTTTCGGGAACGAATAAAAAAGGCAAGGGCTCCAAGTATCGCCGCGACAAGCGCGAAACCATGAGCATGCGGCAGCAGGAACAGGCCGAACGCGAACGTGAAGAGGAAAGCGTAATCAAGCTGACCGAATTCGTAACAGCAAGCGAATTGGCTGTAATGATGGACGTGTCCGTAAACCAGATTATTGCAACCTGCATGAGCATCGGGATTATGGTGTCGATAAACCAGCGGCTCGATGCGGAAACAATCAATATCGTGGCCGAAGAATTTGGCTTTACCACCGAGTATGTAAGCGCCGATGTGATTGAAGCCATCAAGGAAGATGAACCGGACATGGAAGAAGACCTGATGCCGCGCGCTCCAATCGTGACGGTAATGGGACACGTTGACCATGGTAAAACATCGTTGCTCGACTACATCCGCAAGACAAACGTCATTGCGGGCGAAGCGGGGGGAATCACCCAGCATATCGGGGCATACAATGTGAAGCTTGAAAACGACCAACGAATCACATTCCTCGACACCCCGGGTCACGAAGCGTTCACGGCCATGCGTGCCCGCGGTGCGAAAGTTACCGATATCGCCATTATCATTGTAGCTGCCGACGACAATGTGATGCCTCAAACCGTTGAAGCTATCAACCATGCTTCGGCTGCAGGCGTACCAATGATTTTCGCCATCAACAAAGTGGACAAACCGGGTGCAAATCCCGAAAAAATAAAAGAGACACTGGCGCAGATGAACTACCTGGTTGAAGACTGGGGTGGTAAATACCAATCGCAGGACATATCGGCCAAACAGGGTTCGGGCGTACCCGAACTGCTCGAAAAAGTATTGCTCGAAGCCGAATTGCTCGAACTAAAGGCAAACCCGAACAAACGTGCAGTAGGTTCCATTATTGAATCGACCCTAGACAAGGGACGTGGATACGTGGCAACCATCCTGGTTCAAAACGGCACCCTTCGCGTTGGCGATGTGGTATTGGCCGGAACATATTTTGGCAAAGTAAAAGCCATGTTCAACGAACGGAACCAGCGTATCAGCGAAGTAAAACCGGGCGAACCCGCATTGATACTTGGCCTGAACGGTGCGCCCCAGGCTGGTGATAATTTCAACGTGATGAGTACTGAACACGAAGCCCGCGAAATTGCCAACAAACGCGAGCAACTTCAACGGGAACAAAGCCTGCGCACGAAGAAGCACTTCACGCTCGACGAACTGGGAAGGCGAATTGCACTGGGCGATTTCAAGGAACTGAACATTATCGTGAAAGGCGATGTGGACGGATCGGTTGAAGCTTTGTCGGATTCGTTATTGAAACTTTCGACTGAAAACATCCAGATAAACGTGATACACAAGGCTGTGGGTGCTATTTCCGACTCGGACATTCTGCTTGCGGCTGCTTCGAATGCCATTATCTGCGGTTTCCAGGTACGTCCAACTTCGACCGCACGCAAGATGGCCGAAAAGGAAGAAATCGATATCCGCTTCTACTCTATCATCTACGATGCAATCGAGGAAATAAAATCGGCCATGGAAGGCATGCTTTCCCCAGAAATCAAGGAAGAAATCACTGCCACTGTCGAAATACGCGAAGTGTTCAAAATCACGAAAGTGGGTACCGTTGCCGGTTGTCTTGTTCGCGAGGGTAAAATCAAACGTGGAAACAAGGTCCGCGTGATACGGGATGGAATCGTGGTATTTACGGGCGAACTCGAATCGCTTAAACGCTTCAAGGAAGATGTGAAGGAAGTAGGTACCAATTACGAATGTGGACTGAATATCAAGAATTACAACGACATACGCGTGGGCGACATGATTGAAAGTTTTGAAGAAACAGAAGTACGCAAGACTTTGTAAGAAATAACAGTAATTCGAAAAAACGACGGGTGCCGGGTAATTTCAAACTACCCGGCACCCGTCGTTTTTTGTCAGTGGGAAACTATATGGGTGGAACGAGGAACCCGATGCAGGCAACCAATCTCCCCGGCTGCCTATTGCTTGATTGGGATTATTGGCATCCAGCCATTCCCGCCAACGGATTACTTTTCCTTCCGAACCTTGTTCACGGCATCATATATTGGAACCAAATAGCCGTTATCCGAACGGCACAACACGCAAATATTTCCGATGGGCTTGCCACTTTTCCATTCCGGGACAAAGCTCAAGTCATTATACACCACCTTCGAAAGGAAGGAGTTCCCAACTTTAAACAACATGTCGTAATCCTGGGTTTCGAAATAAAGTTTGTTTTTATCAAAACCATCAGTTTCGAATTCCACATGAAAAACAGCTTCTTCCGCGCATTCCGTTCGTAAATAACAATCGTCTTGGAACAAGACAGGCGAAAAGCTTTTTTGCGGCCTGAACTGCGAGGAAGGTATCCTGCCTGCAAAAACCATTTCATCGTTTTCCCTGATCTCTATCTCCGAAATATGCCCGGATAATAATTGCGACACGTGAATCAGGTCGTTGTAATGGTAAAAATCTTCCCAATTATTGTAAATTGTTGAATCGGAAGGCATATAATTGCCCAACACAAGCTCGGCCGATATACCCCTGAATTGGATGGAAATGCGGGACATGAGAAATTTTATATGTTTAATAAATATAATACAAACATTCTACCGTAAGTAAAAACACTTTCATTTGCGTAATATCCCATAGGTAAAATCATTTTTTGCAAATATAATACAATTCTTATAAAAAATCCTGCTTGCAACCGTAGCCCCGTTATCTTTTCCTGGTATCAATTGTTCATTTAGACACTTTTTTGAACGAATCCTTCACCTTGGCATATCTTGAATTCTCTATTTTTGTGTTGTCGCAAATCCAGTTGAATTATTGTTTAGGGCATATACATAATGAAAACAAATCTTCTAAAACAAATCTTTTTAGCAATACTTATTTGCAGCACAGGTCCTACAACTTTTGCGCAAACACCTGTCAGGAAACTTATCGAAAACGGGAGTCATTTAACTGACACACAAGGAAACCCCATCAGGGCACATGGAGGCGGATTTCTAAAAGTGGGTAAATATTACTACTGGATAGGAGAAAACCGGGAAAACGGAGTTCTTGTATCGTGCTACCGGTCAATGGATTTACTGAATTGGGAATTCAGGGGCGATCTGCTGACATGCCAGTCACATCCCGAACTCGACAAGGCCAATATTGAACGTCCAAAAGTAATCTACAACGAACTGACCGGACAATTCGTCATGTGGATGCATTACGAATACAACCACGATTATAGTTATGCACGGGCTGCGGTTGCTGTTTCAACGGACATTGAAAAGCCATTTACATTTATAAAAAACTTTCGCCCGTTAGGCAATATGTCGCGCGATTGCACGTTATTTAATGATGGTCATGGCGGTGCTTACTTTCTTTCCTCCGCCCGCGAAAATTACGACATGATAATGTACAAGCTTACAGATGATTATCTCGACATTAAGGAGCAGGTAGCCACACTTTGGCCGGGCGGTCACCGTGAAGCCCCGGCTTTGGTAAAACACGGTGATTATTACTTCATGATCACTTCGGGTTGTACCGGCTGGACACCCAACCAAGCAAAGTATGCTTATGCCAAAAATATCCGGGGGCCATGGTCGGAACTAATTGATTTGGGAAATGCCACCACTTTTGAATCCCAGCCAACTTTCATATTGCCTGTGGAAAACAACAAATCAACAAGTTACATTTATATCGGCGACCGTTGGAATGCAAAACAATATGCAAATTCCAGCTATGTTTTCCTGCCGCTTGAATTCAGGAATGAAACGCAGCTGGAACTCAAATGGACCCCGACCTTTGTCCCTGATTTGAAATAATGGCTATTTAAAAACACAAATTCCAAGAATCTGTGAATCCTGTAAATTCTGTCCAACAAGCAGTTGTAAGGACTCAGTTACAAATCTGATTATCTGGCTGTTGGTGACAAAAAACATATTATCAATAATGACCACTTACTTATAAATAAAACCACATAAAAAAACTCTACAAATGAAGATTAAATGGATCTTAAGCGGGATGTTCCTGTCCATGCTGGCCACAGTTGTGGCGCAGGAAGCAAAAACCGCAAACGACTGGGAAAATCCCACCGTGTTTCAAATCAACCGGGAACCTGCCCGGGCCACTTTCTTACCTTTCGCCGATAAACAGGCTGCGATTTTGGATGTATACGAAAGTTCGCCCTGGTACAGTTCGCTGAATGGCAAATGGAAATTCCAATGGTCGCCCACACCCGGCCAACGCCCGGTGGATTTTTACAAACCCGACTTTTATGTCGAGAACTGGAAGGAAATACAAGTGCCTTCGAACTGGGAGCTGAACGGTTACGGTATTCCAATCTACACGAACGCCACCTACCCTTTCCCCAAAAACCCACCTTATATCGACCATTCCGACAATCCGGTAGGTTCGTACCGCCGGTATTTCGAGGTTCCCGCTTCGTGGAATGGACGCCGCGTATATGTCCATTTCGAAGCCGGAACTTCGGCCATGTACATCTGGGTGAATGGACAGAAAGTAGGTTATACCGAAAACACCAAAAGCCCTGCCGAATTTGATATCACACCATACGTGAAACCGGGCAAAAACCTGATTGCCGTGGAAGTGTACCGCTGGAGCGACGGTTCGTACCTCGAAGACCAGGATTTCTGGCGGCTATCGGGTATCGACCGGAACGTTTACCTGTACAGCACACAAAACCTTCGCATTGCCGATATATTTGCTCGTCCCGATTTGGATGGGAACTTCAAAAACGGCTCGTTGTCAGTTGACATTAAACTAAGCAACTACAACAAGACAAGTAAAACCGGCATGGTGGAAGCGCAATTGATCGATGCCAAAGGAAACGAGGTTTTTGGCCAGGTATTGAAAATAAATACGCCCGCCGAAAGTAAAAACCAATCGGCATTTACAAAAAACGTGTCGTCACCAAACCTATGGAGCGACGAAACACCTTACCTCTACTCGCTGGTACTGACACTGAAAGACGAAAACGGTAAATTCATTGAAACTGTGGCCACTAAAATCGGTTTCCGCAAGGTGGAAATCAAAAATGGTTCGTTGCTGGTAAATGGCAAACGCATTCTCGTACATGGAGTAAATATCCACGAACACAACCCGAAAACCGGTCATTACCAAGATATTGCCACCATGTTGAAAGATATCCGCGTAATGAAGCAGCACAACATCAACGCCGTGCGTTGCAGCCATTACCCCAACAACATAAACTGGGTGAAACTGTGCGAAAAATACGGTATCTACTTAGTGGACGAGGCCAATATCGAAAGCCACGGCATGGGCTACGGCCACGAAAACCCGGCTTTCCACCCCGAATGGGATGCCGCACACATGGACAGAACCATCAGCCTGGTTGAACGCGACAAAAACTCGCCAGCGGTGATTATCTGGTCGCTCGGGAACGAGGCCAGCAACGGCGATGCGTTTATGAAAACCTACAAATGGATCAAGGAACGCGACAAAACCCGTCCTGTGCAGTTTGAACAGGCTGCCGAAAAAGAAAACACCGACATCGTCTGCCCCATGTATCCCGGCATTCGTTACATGAAAGAATATGCAGCGCGCGAAAACGTGAAACGCCCGTTTATCATGTGCGAATACTCGCATGCCATGGGGAATAGCTCGGGGAATTTCAAGGAATATTGGGATATAATCCGAAGCAGCAAAAACATGCAGGGAGGTTTTATCTGGGACTGGGTGGACCAGGGCTTTGAAATGACCGACGAAGCCGGACGCAAGTATTGGAGCTACGGGGGCGACATGGGCAGCCAAAACTACACGAACGACGAGAATTTCTGCCACAACGGGCTCGTTTGGCCCGACCGCACACCACACCCAGGATTAATGGAAGTGAAAAAATTCTACCAGGACATCAATTTCAAGGCCGCCGATCCAGCCAACGGACTGATAACCGTGGCGAATGAGCTGCATTACACCAACCTGCAAAACTACACATTCGGCTACGAGGTATTGAAAAACGGCGAAATCATCAAAAAAGGCACTTTCGATGTGAACCTGGCACCCGAATCGGAAAAACAAGTCCAGCTAGAAATGCCCGAAATGCCTGCAACCAACGGGACTGAATATTACCTGAATGTGTTTGCCTATACTCGCACCGGAAATGAAATTATTCCACAAAGACACGAAGTTGCGCGCGAACAATTCGCTATGGGCCAGGGAAAATACTTCACAAAAACAGTTGGCAAATCCGGCTCGGTGAAAGTTAATGATGAAAAAGACAACTTCACACTCACTACTGGCGACGTGGCTATTTCAATTAATAAAAAATCAGGTTTGTTGAGCAGCTATAAAGCAGGTCCGAAATGGTACTTCAACGAAAAACCCAGGCCAAACTTCTGGCGTGCTCCCACCGACAATGATTTTGGAAACCGAATGGAACATAAATCGAATGTATGGCGCATGGCAGGCGAAAACACTTCGGTGAAAAACATAGCGGTAAAGGAAGAAAATGGAACAGCCACGGTGACTGCCGACCTCTACCTGAAAGACGTGGCCTCGGACTTGCAGTTGGTGTACACACTCGAAGGCAACGGCACACTCAGTGTAAATGCTTCGTACAAAGCCGGTTCCAATGAATTACCCGAAATGCCTCGATTCGGAATGGTCATGAGCCTCGATGGTGGTTACGACAACTTCGCTTATTATGGACGTGGCCCGTGGGAAAACTATTCGGACCGGAACTATTCATCCTTTATGGGAATTTACAACAGCAAGGTTTCCGACCAGTACGTGCGTTACACCCGCCCCCAGGAAAACGGTAATAAAACCGACCTCCGGTGGTTGACACTTACAAACAACGATGGAAGTGGAATCAGGATTGAAGGACTTCAACCCCTGTCGGTAAGCGCGCTCAACAATTGGCCTGAAGATTTCGATCCGGGCCTGTCGAAGAAATACATGCACTCAAGCGACATTACACCCCGCAACGAAGTGGTGCTATGTATCGACCTCGCACAGCGTGGCGTGGGTGGCGACAATAGCTGGGGCGCACTCCCACACAAAGAATACCGCCTCGAAGAAAAAGAATACAGCTATGGATTTGTTATCAAAGCTATTGGAAAATAAATGGTTGGGATAAGAAACAAAAAAAAACAGGATGACCAACGGCCATCCTGTTTTTTTGTTATGGCTGAAACTGGAAACCGGAGAACCGGTATATTCAAAAAGGTGTCCAAAAAGTTTTTTTGGACACCTTTTTTTTAGGATCGGGCTGACTAATGGTTTCAGAACTTCAAATCCTGGATTTTCATAGCCATGTTTCCCTTGAGGTTAGCCTGTATCCGCACAGCCCCTGGAACAAGGTTGAGGCTTACCACATCGAGGTTGTTCAATTTGCCTTGCAAAGTCACCCCGGCATAAACCGGGTAGTTACCAAGCGTTTGGTTTACCTGGGCTTTCATTTTTTCCAAGTCCTCCTTCACCGGATATGTCAGATATGGCGTGATTTTTTTCAAGATAAGCCCATGCAGCAACCAACTGGCCGATTTGACCAACGAGTTTTGTGTTTTCACATCAAATTCAGGTTCGGTTATTTCCACCGCCAC
>DATGXD010000086.1:0-1879 GCA_035299105.1 Paludibacter sp.
CCCGTGGTAATGCACCTTCACTGTGTCCGTGCTGGTGGGAATCGCTCCTTTTCCTTCGGTCATCACTTCGTACTGCAAGCCCGATTCCAAGGTCACCACTTCTCCCCGTTTGCTGTTTTCCTGCAGGAATGCCTCGCCTTCGCCTTTGGCTTTTTCGCTGACGGCCTGCTGCAATTGCTGGAAAAAAGCATTGATTACAGCCTGCGCTTCCTCATAACTTATCTCGGGGCTGTTATGTTCCATCACATCGCGGATTCCCTGGGCCAGCTTGCCGTAATCGAGGGAGGTTACCCCGCTTCCCATTAAGTTGTTTCCAAGGCTCAATCCCAATGCATAACTTACTTTTTCCATTTGTTCCTTCTTTAATTTATTTATACTTCATTACAAAAAAAACGGTTTAAACCCCTGTTACTTGAGATTTAAAGCCGGTTTTTTTCTCCATCATTTCCCGGGTCATATTTTCAAACCTGCTGTTTGCCAAACGAGGAAGGCCTTAATTAAGAAATTCTTTTTAAAAAAAACGTTGCAAAGATAGCTGATTTGTTGAATAATAGCATGTTAATAATTCAAAATTATCTGCATGTCACCACAATCGGCAATTTCAATTGCTTCCGCTTGCCTGAAGCAGCATTAAACATCTCGAAATAAACGACATAAATGCCGGCATTGGCGTTCTTCCCCAGGTCGGTATGGCCGTCCCAGACGAAAAACCCATTGGACGAGAGCAAAGCGTTCGAAGCCAGGGTGCAAATCCTTATTCCCGAAGGGTTGAAAATGTGCACGTTGGCAACGTACCCGGCCGCTTCGGTGGTATACCGGATGAAACTAACATCGTCGACCCCATCATTGTCGGGCGAAAACACTTCGGGATCGAGCCGCACAGGGCGGGTATCGGCAGCATTAACCGTGATTTCCCGGTATTGAGAATTCCGATACCCGGGCGTGCCGTAATTGACTTCGGAAGCCGCGGATGTCCATGAATCGCGGCTTTGCGTGGGCAAAAGCGGATTGATCCGCTCAAGGGCTACACCTTCCCGGTTTTTTACCAGCACCTGGTGCCATTTGGCCGAATAGGCCACTTCGTCGAAAATAGTGTCCTTGCCGGAGCTGGCAAGCAACACGGTCGCTTCCTCGTTATTCAGCGAACTCCAGGTCGATGTACTCACGATATTGCTTTCGGCCGGGCACTGGTGGTAGTTTCTCACCGAATCGGCATCCAGGCAAATGGCCACATAGCCATGGGGTAAAATAAGTGTCCGGAGTGGTATCTTAACGCCGCTGTTCAAGGTCCCGTCGGTTTTCCGTGTAGTGAAAACCAGGCCGGAAAGGTCGAGTGTCTTGTCTGACGTATTTGCAATTTCGGCATATTCGAGCGAGTTCTGCGGGTTTTCGAACATGATCTCGTTCAGCACCAGGTCGCCCGGGATGCGGGGTTCGATAATGCCCGTGATTTTGCGATCCTCCAACGGGGCGTTCCCGGCGAGGTCGGTAATCCCTGAAATTCGTATGGAATACAAGGTCCCGCGTTCAAAATCCTCGTCGAATGCCAAGTCGACCGTGGTTTTGTCGTCCGATATTTCTTGCCCGGCAAGTTGTCCCCTGCCGGGGTCGAGTTCATATTTCGCCACACCGAAATCCATGGGTTCCGAAAACACCAGGCGTAACCGGTCGGGTTGTAGGATGTTTACCGAATTCCAGGTTGGCGGTTCGGTGTCAAGGCTTTTATTGCCGGTAACCACGATGTCATCGAAATAATAGCTGCTGCCCGTCGTGCTTGTATTGGAAAACAACACGCCGGAAAAGCCGCAGGTTTTCCACAACGCATGCTGTGCCGAACCTTCGAGGACAAAGTCGGTTTCATCGGGCTTCTTGCTGTACA
>DATGXD010000087.1:0-4636 GCA_035299105.1 Paludibacter sp.
CAACATCAAGCACATCATTGCTCACGATATTTACATCGACATGAATAGCTGTGGTCTCGTATTTTTCTTTCAGGTTCAGCGAAACGAATGTGTTACTATCCTTAATACGATACACAAAATTACTACGTCCTTGAATCATCCCCTGGTTAATGAGCTTTTTGAAAGGCTCATCCTCGCAAACCAATCCGAGGTCGAACAGGAATTTGTTCCAGAACCTACTGTAAACCAGGTGTCCGGTGGCATGTTCGGTTCCACCGATATACAAATCGACATTGCGCCAGTACTGGTTCGCTTCGGTACTAACGAGCATTTTGTCATTTCTCGGATCCATGTAACGCAGGTAGTAAGCCGATGAACCTGCAAAACCCGGCATAGTGCAAAGTTCGAGCGGAAAAGACCTCTCCCCCAACCCCTCTCCATAAGAGAGGGGAGTGTAAACCCAGTTTTTGGCACGGCCGAGTGGGGGCTCACCTTTTTCGGTCGGTAAAAATTTATCTACTTCGGGCAATTGGAGCGGCAACTTGCTTTCATCGAGCATGTAAGGCATTCCATCCTTGTAGTACACCGGGAACGGTTCGCCCCAATAACGCTGCCGGCTGAAAATGGCATCGCGCAAGCGGAAATTCACTTTAACGCGACCCAGTTCATTATCGGCAATGTGCTTTTTAGCTGCAGCTATGGCTTCCTTCACGGTAAGCCCGTTCAGGAAACCGGAATTCATCATCACACCGTCCTTTGCATCGAAACTTTCGTTGCTCACGTCGCAACCCTCAATCAGCGGGATTACCGGCAAATCGAAATGCTTTGCAAAGGCATAATCGCGGCTGTCGTGTGCCGGAACAGCCATGATAGCGCCGGTGCCATATCCTGCCAGCACATAATCGGATATCCAGATGGGAATTGCGGTTCCGCTAACCGGATTTACGGCATACGAGCCGGAGAAAACTCCCGTCACGCGCCTATCGGCAATACGCTCGCGTTCGGTGCGTTTTTTTGTCGCTTCCAGGTATTCTTCCACAGCAACTTTTTGCCCGGGGGTTGTTAGCTTTTCAACCAATTCGCTTTCGGGGGCCAGCACCATGAAAGTCACCCCGTAAATGGTATCGGCACGGGTGGTGAAAACTTCGAACGAGAAATCACTGTCCTTGACATTGAAACGCAATTCAGCCCCTTCACTCCTGCCAATCCAGTTTTTCTGGGTTTCCTTCAATGAGTCGGTCCAATCAATGGTCGACAAACCATCGAGCAGGCGTTGTGCATAAGCCGAAACACGCAAACTCCACTGGCGCATCACCCGCTGTTCGACCGGATGCCCTCCACGAACGGAAACACCTTCGCTAACCTCGTCGTTCGCCAAAACAGTTCCCAACGCGGGACACCAGTTCACCTTCAGGTCGGCCAGGTAGGCAATGCGGTAGTTCAGCAAGATTTCCTGTTGTTCTTTTTCAGACTTGGCATTCCATTCCGAAGCCGTGAAATTCAATTCCTCGGTGCAAGCAGCTTCAATTCCCGTAGAACCATTTTTCTCAAAATATTCAACCAACGAAGCGACAGTCTGGGCTTTCTGGAGTTTCGTGTTGAAATAATGGTTGAACATCTGGATAAACGCCCATTGGGTCCAATGGTAATAATCGGGTTCGCAAGTGCGGATTTCCCTGTCCCAATCGTAACAGAAGCCTATTTTATCGAGTTGCTCGCGGTAACGGGCAATATTGTTTTGGGTAGTAACTGCAGGGTGTTGGCCTGTTTGGATGGCATATTGCTCAGCCGGCAAACCGTATGCATCGTAACCCATGGGGTGCAGCACGTTAAAGCCTTTCAGGCGTTTGTAGCGGCTGAAAATGTCGGAAGCGATGTACCCGAGCGGGTGACCCACATGCAGACCGGCCCCCGATGGGTACGGGAACATGTCCAGGACATAATATTTTGGTTTGTCAACATGTATCTCTGTTTTATACGTTTTGTTGTCTTTCCAGTAGGCCTGCCATTTTTGCTCTATTTCCCTGAAATTATATTCCATATTTACTGCTTATTATTTTCACTTCTTAATTGAACGGCAAAGGTAGACATTTTAACCGAAAAATAATTTTATGGCTTGCTAAAAAACCCGATGGGTATCTTTTTAATATACGTGAAAAATGGCTGTTTGAAAAAAATGATTATTTTTGCAGGTTAATGAATTAAATCTCGCTTATAAATGTCCGATCAAACTATACAAGTTCAATTCAAAGTGCCTGAACCCACATTAAGGCGATTGCCGTGGTATCTGGCCTTTGCCCAGTTGGTTTTAAAAGAGGGTGAGCTTTATTTATCCTCGACCCAGATTGCCAAAAACATTGCCGTAGATGCCTCCATGGTGGCAAAAGACCTATCATATGTCAACATATCCGGCAAGACGAGGGTTGGGTACGATGTAAAAGAATTGGTTGGCGTGCTGGAAGAATTCCTGGGCTTCACCAATTCGCACAAGGCATTCCTGTTTGGCGTGGGCAACCTGGGCGGTGCGTTGATGCACGACAACGGACTCGAGCAGTTCGGGCTTGAAATAGCTTCGGGCTTTGATGTGAAATACGAACTGGCAGGTACCTGCATCAACCATATCCCAATACATCATATCGACAGGTTTGTGGAATTGCAAAAACAGACAGGAATCAACATTGGCATTTTAACTGTTCCGGTCGATAAAGCGCAAATGGTTTCCGAAATCATGATTTCAGGCGGAATCCAGGCAATCTGGAACTTCACCCCGTTCCGTATCCGGGTGCCAGAAAATATCATTGTGCAGAACACCTCGATTTATGCACACCTGGCCGTGATGTTCAACCGCCTGAAAGCGATAAAAGAGGTTGAAAAAAAATCGGTTTCCAATTACAAAACAAAAAAGTGAATGAAAATATTTGCCATCGGTCAAAACTACTCCGAACACAATAAAGAATTAAACAGCGACCATCCTTCAGAACCGGTGGTTTTCATGAAACCAGACACAGCCATACTCAGGAACAACAAACCTTTTTTCATTCCCGACTTTTCGAACGAACTCCATTACGAAACCGAATTGATTTTCAAGTTCAACCGGATTGGAAAAAATATTGAAAAGAAATTCTCGCACCGCTATTTTGCCGAAGTCGGGCTTGGAGTCGATTTCACTGCACGCGACCTGCAACGCCGGCTAAAAGCCGAGGGAAAGCCTTGGGAGGTTTGCAAGGCCTTCGACAATTCGGCCGTGATAGGAAATTTCCTTCCCGCGAGCGAATTCACTGACATACAAGGCATCGAATTCAGGCTGGACATCAATGGCAAGACCGTCCAACAAGGCAATTCGAAAGACATGATTTTCCCGGTAGACGAACTCATATCGTACGTGAGCCGTTTCTTCACTATCAAGATTGGCGACATCCTTTTCACCGGGACACCAGCCGGTGTTGGCACAGTGGCTATTGGCGACAGGCTTGAAGGTTACATCTTCGACAAAAAAATGTTTGATTTCCAAATCAAGTAATGCATGCCTGGCTATTTGATATAATAAACTGCCTTTAAATTCGTTACCTATTTATAAAAAATCCGGATTTTAATATTCTACTTATGAAGTATACAATACTTACCGCATGGTTGCTGTTCTGTTCCATGTTGTTGCCGACCTTGACTGCCGAAACCCTCCAAGCAATCCCGGTTGAACTGAAATGGAAAGGCATAGAAAAATGGGTTGCCGATTCATCGTCGGTGCAGGTAATTTCGTTTGAGAATGCAAAATACCCAAATGAAACCCGCTTGCCTTATTACCACCAACGAATCTCAACAAACGCTTCGGCAGCCTATTCCGCCGAAATCACAAACCCGGTATTCGTTCCTGCAACAAGCGAAGAAATTGCACTTATCCAAACAGCTGTACCAACAGAAATCGAGGTTAATACGCAAGTATTCAAAACCCGTGAAGGAGCTTACTTCGACATCTACGTTCTACCGTTTGTAAAACAAGGGGAAGCCATCTTAAAATTAAAATCGTTTGAACTCCATACCAGCAAAACCGGTTCTCCTCAAAAGGCACCGGCTGTAACAATGCACTCCTACTCCGAATCATCGGTGCTGGCGCAAGGCCGTTTTGTAAAAGTACGGATCACCGACAGCGGCATTTACAAATTAACTTATGAGGACTTGGTTTCCATGGGAGTCAGCCCCGCCGACGTACGGGTTTTCGGTTACGGGGGCGGAGTACTCGAACAAAGTTTTTTGTTACCTAAAAAAGATGACCTGCCTGAAGTAGCCATATGGATGGAAAAAGGCGCCGATGGTGTTTTTAATGCGGGAGACTATATACTTTTCTACGCCCAAGGTGTCAACCGCTGGTCGTACGATAGGAACAAAGCAATATTTACCCATGTTTCGAACTCTTATTCACAATACGGCTACTATTTTGTCACATCCGATGCCGGGTCGGGAAGAAAAATCGAGAACAAACCCATCGTAATCCCTACCGATGCAACAATCAACAACGTCGAAGAATTTACTGATTACCAATTATATGAAAAGGACTTGGTTAGTATTGCCCAATCAGGTAAAAACTTTTATGGCGAAAAATTCAGTGATGTCACTTCGTACTCTTTCAATTTCAATTTCCCGAACCTTGTACCTGCAGCCA
>DATGXD010000088.1:0-6926 GCA_035299105.1 Paludibacter sp.
TTTCCTTCCTGAAATATTCGAAACAAAGTCCTGAAGTTTACAGGAAACTGCTTGCGGGCTTGCTACTTTTTACTTTATTCAATAGTTCGGATGTGTTTTTACTACTGAAAGCCAAAGATGCCGGGCTGAACGACACGCAGGTTATCGGGATCTATATTTTTTACAACCTCGTGTACGCCCTGTTTGCCTTTCCCGTGGGTGCATTAGCCGATAAAATAGGGTTAAAAAGAATGTTCATTGCAGGACTTGCCTTATTTTCAGTTGTGTATGCCGTTTTTTCATTCAACACCAACCTGTATGTTTTCGTGGGCTTGTTTTTCCTTTACGGGCTTTATGCCTCGGCTACCGAAGGGGTTTCAAAAGCCTGGATTAGCAATATTTCCGACCCGAAAGACACCGCCACTGCCATTGGCACATTTTCGGCATTGCAAAGTCTCTCCACTATGGCAGCCAGTTCGGTTGCCGGCATAATCTGGTTTAGCCTGGGTGCACCTACCCTGTTTGTCGCAAGTGCCGTTGTGGCATTGGGCGTGGCAGCCTACCTGTGGGGGATAAGGGAAGAATAAGACAGGGAACAGACCCAAACCAACAACTATGGCAAAAAAAATGTCCGGCGGAACTGAAATCCGGCGGACATTTCTTTATGATCTCAAGGAAAGCTTTATTCTTCCTCTATTAGCTCCACACTCGATTCTATTTCGAAAACCGACAACTGGCGGCGGAATATTTCGTCGAGTGAAATCTGAAAGGTCTCGGTGTGTTCAATTCCCGGAATCACGGTCAAATGTTCGAGGATAATCTGCAACAGGTGGCGGTTGTCTTTTGCATAAATCTTCACAAACATGGAGTATTTGCCTGTTGCATAATGGCATTCCACCACTTCGGGGATTTTTTTCAATTCCTCTACTACCGGGGCGAACATTTTGATGTCGCTCAGGATAATACCGATATAAGCGCAAGTTTGGAAACCAACCTTATAGGTATCCACCACAAATTCAGAACCCTTGATAATTCCGGTATTCCGTAATTTTTGAATGCGCTGGTGGATTGCAGCCCCGGAAACATTGCATTCGCGGGCAACTTCGAGGAAAGGGATACGGGCATCCTGCGAGATTAACTGGAGTATTTTTTTGTCTAACCTATCAATTTGGTGTTGTGCCATGATATTTGGAATTTAGCTGTATATTAATGTGTTTTAGTTCTGATTAGTATGAAAATGATGCAAATATATTAATATTTTTCGATTTTACTCCAAAATTTAGAACAAATTGATAGTCGGGCAGGAGATTTCATCCCATCAACGGTATTTCCCTTCATGGCAATCACTCAAAACACTCAAATAGCTTTGATAGCGCGACGGGGTTATTTCGTGTTGTTCCACCGCCCGGATTACTACACATCCAGGCTCGTGAACATGGGTACAATTTCCAAACTTACATTTTTTCGAAATGGCAAAAATCTCTTTGAAATAATGCCCGACCTCGGCTTCTTCCATATCAATAGTGCCGAATCCCTTGATTCCCGGCGTGTCGATAATATGTGAACCCGGTTCGATTTCGAACATTTCCGAAAAAGTGGTTGTATGCATACCTTTGTTGTGGTACGATGAAATTTCGGCCGTCCGGGCCATCGAATGGGGTACAATGGCATTAATCAGCGTGGATTTCCCCACTCCCGAATTCCCGGAAAAGAGCGTGGTTTTGCCTGCGAGGTTTCGCTTCAATTCTTCCAGGTTCCGGTCGTGAAGAGCCGATATGCAAAACACCGGATAGCCAAGCGATGAATACAAGGCAACAAGCTGGTTCATTTCTGCCGTTTCCTTGTCCGAATACAAATCTATTTTATTGAAAACAAGGCATGCCGGGACATGGTAGGCTTCGGCTGTTGCTAGAAAACGATCGATAAAAACCGTGGAAGTTTCAGGATAATTTACGGTTACGATTAATGCCACTAAATCGAGGTTGGCTGCCAGGATATGTGCTTGCTTCGACAGGTTCGATGAACGGCGGATGATATAATTTCGCCGGTCACGAATGGCGTGGATCATTCCTGTCGTGCCAGACACCTTGTCGAAATCCACCCTATCGCCCACAGCAATCGGATTGGTCGTGCGAATTTCCTGTATGCGAAAATGCCCTTTTATCTTGCATTCAACCAATTCGCCGTCATCTGCTTTCACCTGGTACCAGCTACCTGTATTTTTAACTACTAAACCTGTCATTTTTTTGACCCCTAATCCCTGAAGGGGGAATTAAATTAGTTTCGCTCCCATTTGAAATATCACAAAGGACAAACGAGGATAACCCACATGCCCTATTCATTATCAATTATCAATTAAAACGCTTCTGTTGCCGTAATGTAAAACTGGAGTTTGTCTCCGTAGTTGTTCCGAGCAAAATCAAATCGCAAATGCACCCTTGCATCGTTCAGCCGGTAACGCAATCCAGCGCCGTAAGCCACTTTCAACTTATATACCTCACAATCGGCACTGTTCACAACATCCCCCGCCGAACAAAATACCGCTGCCTTCAACCGCTTGCAAACAGGAATCCGGTATTCGGCCTGAGCCAGCGCCAACACATTGTCGCGGTACATACCCTGCCTGAAGCCCCTCAACATATCGCGGCCACCCAATGTTGGCAGCAGCTGGAACGGAATGGCACGGTCACTATACACCCCATCGAAAACAGCCTGCCATGCCAACACATGAGAACCGAAAAGCGGCAAGTACTGCCTGTAATCAACCGAAAATTCCTGAATGGGATAACTAATTCCCCACACTTCCTTCGAAGTTGTAAAAAACATTTTTGCAAAGATACCTTTTTGCGGATAAAACTGGTTATCCCGACTGTCAAAAGCTGTCAGCAACCCGATGTTTAATTGCGAAAACGGTTTCCAGCCTTCGCCGCCATACTGCCCGAAAGTGTCGGACATCAACCATTCGGACCGTACCGACAACGAAACACCGAATAACAAGTTCTTCGAAACGGCATATTGCGGTTGGAGGAGCAACGAGAAATTTCGCGATGTGTAAGCCTGTTTTATCCCGGCTGGTTTATTCCCCACTCCAAAATAATAATCGGGGTAATTCCGCACACTCAGGTTCGAATACAAATACCATTTATTCGAGTCAAAGAATATTTTTGGCGTGATATTGAATGTGAATTGGTTCAGGAAGGTATAGACGGCACTTCCCGTTATGGAACTTATACGGCTGAGGTCCTTGCTTTTGAAATAATACCCGTATGCCATACCGGGTGCCACACTGGTTTCCTGCTGGTACGAAGCGAATGGCAGCACGAGAAGGCTGCTTGGCGAAACAAGTGAATCGGGCTGCTCGGCTTTGCTTACCCATGCTGCACACATCAGCCAACAAATCAAAAACTGCTTCAAGAATCTCATGGCAGGATGGTTTTGCCGCAACAACACAATTTGCTCAAAAAAAGGTCAGCCATCCCAAGGCCCGGGATGACTGATTAATACAAACACGACAGAACGGGAAACAAATCAAACGGTCAGTATTTCCTTTTCTTTAGCCACGTACATGTCGTCAATTCTCTTGATAAATTTATCGTGGATTTTCTGTACGCTTGCTTCCGCATCTTTTTCCACATCTTCGGGAAGTCCCTCCTTTATCATTTTCTTGAAATGTTCGATGGCATCGCGGCGGGCATTGCGTACACTGATTTTAGCTTCCTCGCAATCGGCTTTGGCCTGTTTGGCCAGTTGGCGGCGACGATCTTCAGTCAACGGAGGTATCCCGAGCCGGATGGTTTCGCCGTTGTTCATGGGGGTAATTCCCACTTCGGAATTCAGAATCGCCTTTTCGATGACCGGGATCAATGCCTTTTCCCAAGGTTGGATGACAATGGTTTTTGCATCGGGAGTTGTAACCGTTGCCACACCCGAGATGGGTACATGCTGTCCATAATATTCCACTCTTACGCCATCGAGGATTCGCGGGTTTGCTTTGCCTGCACGGATATGCGCCAATGCTTCGTCCAAATACAGCACGCTTGCTTCCATACTTTCTTCCGCATGTGCCAGTAAAGGTTTTACTTCTAACATAGGTGTTTATTTTAGCCCCTACCCCCCCAACAGGGGGAATAAGAGTAAGTTAGTTTATAATTTTAAATTCAATTTCCTTATCCTTTTTCCCTCTCCTTCGAGCGATATGCTTTAGTTTCTTACCAGCGTCCCGATTTTCTCGCCCAGCATAACCTTTTTCAGGTTACCCACCGTATCCATATCGAACACATAAATAGGCATGTTGTTTTCCTTGCACATGGTGGTGGCCGTGAGGTCCATCACACGCAGGTTGCGGATATAGATTTCATCGTACGTGATCTCATCGAACTTGGTGGCTGCCGGGTCTTTTTCGGGGTCGGCGGTGTAAATTCCGTCCACACGCGTGCCTTTAAGCATTACATCTGCTTCAATTTCGATAGCCCGGAGCGATGATGCCGTGTCGGTGGTAAAAAACGGGTTGCCGGTACCTGCAGAAAGAATGATTACTTCCCCGTTTTCCAAGCCTTCGATGGCTTTTTGCTTGCTGTAATATTCTCCCACCGGCTCCATGCGGATGGCAGTCAATACACGCGATTTAACCCCTTGAGCCTGCAAAGCCGAGTTCAATGCCAGGCTATTGATTACCGTAGCCAACATGCCCATTTGGTCGCCCTGCACACGGTCGAAACCTTTGGCTGCCCCGGTGAGCCCGCGGAATATATTCCCGCCACCCATCACTATGCCTATCTGCACGCCCATACGGGCAATTTCGGCAATCTGCACGGCATACTCATCCAGCCGGTTTTCATCAATACCATACTGCTTGGCCCCCATGAGCGATTCGCCACTCAACTTCAACAAAATGCGTTTAAATGCTGCCATCTATCTTTTTATTATTTAGGCTTATCACCATTCCGGCTGTCCAAATGAATTGTGCAGCAAAAGTAATTTATTTGCTCCGAATGTGCAAGTTCAGTTAATAAGATTTTGATTTTGCATTTTAATTCCAAGTTATTGCATTTTTATTACAAGCAACTATTGATTTTTCCGCCATTACCCCACCGTTAACTAATCCCATGTTTGACACAGGCAGGTTTTTTCGTATTTTTGCACTCGAAACTTAAAAACCAACAATTGATTTTTTATGCACGAAAAAGGAACGTATGTACGCATTGAAGTGGCCGACCCATCGCCACTCGGATTAACCGGACTTGCCATGGTGACATTGGTAGCCGCATCTCAAAAACTGGGCTGGACTACCGGCCTTTCGCTTGCCATTCCATGGGCTATTTTCCTGGGTGGATTTGCCCAGCTCATGGCTTGTGTTTACGATTTCAAACACAACAACCTGTTTGGCGCTACTGCTTTCGGGGCATATGGGCTTTTCTGGATTTCGGTGGCTGCTTCGTGGATGATTAAAATGGGCGTTTTTGGGCCTGAATTGATGGCGGGTGTCGATGCCCACCAACTGGGGTTTGCCTTTACCGGCTACTTCATTATTTCGATGTTCCTCACTATTGCCGCGCTGAAAACCAACAAAGCTCTGATTGCCATCATGGTATTGATCGATGTGCTGTTTACGGGCCTTGCACTGGATTCGTTCGGCTTGGGCGAATACTGGCACACGATTGCCGCATGGTCGGAACTGCTGATTTCGCTCCTCGGCTTCTATGCTGCCGGCGCCAACCTGCTCAACAAAATGTATGGCCGCACCATCCTGCCTTTGGGAAGCGGTGTGTGGCAGTAAGCTTAGATCTTTTACAAATACAAACGGAAGCTTCACTCTTGCAGGAAAGCTTCCGTTTGTATTATAAACCCAGGCAGATTAAAGCATATTTACATAACAAACGTCCGTGTCGAAGTGGTTGACCCGTCTTCATAATACTCCAGCGTGTAGGTTGCCGATTCGGTAAAAGCGATGGACATATCGCTGGCTTTTGCACTTTGGGTTGCTGTAAACTCCTGGCTCTTTGTCGGCATTCTTCTCATAATAGAAGTTTCTTTATGAGATATATTTTTGATATTTAAGTATCTACAAACAGAAACACCTATTCAATCAACAAATGGGCAATATTGAACTTCATTGAATTAACACTGCAGAGATAACTAAACTATTTTGATTTAATCCAACTTTGCCAAAAGAAGATAAAAAAAGGAACAAGCTCTAACTTGTTCCTTTTTCGAAAAGATATTCGTGATTTTGAATTACTCTGCCGATGCTGGAGTTTCTTCGACCACTGCAGGAGCTTCAACAGCTGTTTCAGTAGCACTGGCTTTCTTTGCCCCCCCAGCACGACGTGTACGGGCAGCTTTTTTGGCGGCTTTCTCTTTCAACATGTTTTCGTTATAGTCCACCAACTCGATTATGCACATTTCGGCAGCATCACCCAAACGGAAACCAGTACGCAAGATACGTGTATAACCTCCAGGGCGGTTTGCAATTTTCACCGACACGTTTTGGAACAGTTCAGTCACGGCCTCCTTGTTTTGAAGGTAGCTGAACACTGTACGGCGCGAATGGGTGGTGTCTTCCTTTGATTTGGTCAAAAGCGGTTCGATATACACTTTCAAAGCTTTGGCTTTAGCCAGTGTGGTAGTGATTCTCTTATGTTGAATAAGGGAAATAGCCATATTGGACAACATTGCCTTCCTGTGAGATGTTGTACGGCCTAAGTGGTTGAATTTTTTATTATGTCTCATCTCTTTACTCTTTATCTAATTTATACTTGGCAATATCCATCCCGAACGACAGGCTCAGGCTTTCCAGTTTTTCTTCCAACTCTGTCAGCGATTTCTTTCCGAAATTACGGAATTTCAGCAAATCGTGCTTGTGGAAACCAGCCAGCTGGCCCAAGGTTTCCACGTCGGCGGCCTTCAAGCAGTTGAGCGCACGAACCGAAAGCTCGAGGTCGGTCAAC
>DATGXD010000089.1:0-3881 GCA_035299105.1 Paludibacter sp.
ATAAAACCTATTAGAATGCTAAAAAATGGCAGAATGGCGAAAAGCTATTTCAAATATGGTTTGACATTTATTGCCTCTAGACTTTTAAACGTTGATTTTCAATCAAATGTAGATGTTTTCAAATTTTTGTCATGTACTTAGCTATTAATTATATAATATATCTAAAAATACACAATTCAGCCCCTTAAACGTTAATTTAAAAGGAGAATAACGGCATTGCACCCATGGGTAGGTCAAAAATTAGTACCTTTGCACAACAATAGAAAAAATGTGCAAAAAATGAATGAATTAAAAATTGGAAATTTAACCGCCCGGATTCCTATTATCCAAGGAGGAATGGGGGTCGGAATTTCACTGTCAGGATTAGCCTCAGCAGTTGCAAATGAAGGTGGTGTTGGAGTTATTTCGTGTGCAGGTCTTGGCTTGATATACAGGCACAAAGCCAAAGATTACATGGAAGCATGCGTTTTGGGGTTGAAGGAGGAAATCAGGAAAGCAAAAGAAAAAACATCCGGTATTATCGGTATAAACATCATGATGGCTCTTACAAACTTCGGCGAAATGGTAAAAACATCCATTGCCGAAAAAGCCGATGTCATATTTGCGGGTGCAGGACTTCCGCTCGACTTACCAAAATACCGCACGCCGGATTGTGTTACCAAACTTGTCCCTATCGTTTCTTCGGCCCGTGCGGCTAAAATAATTTGTGAAAAGTGGAAAACCCTTTACGATTATCTGCCCGACATGGTGGTAGTTGAAGGGCCTAAAGCGGGTGGCCATCTGGGCTTCAAGAAAGACCAGATTGAAAATCCCGATTATTCCATCGACAAACTGATACCCGAAGTTGTGAAAGAGGTAGCGGCATTCGAAGAAAAATACAACCAGGAAATCCCGGTTGTTGCAGCAGGCGGGATATACACAGGCGAAGACATGTACAACATCATGAAATCGGGAGCAAAGGGCGTTCAAATTGCCAGCCGGTTTGTCACTACCGAAGAATGCGATGCCGATATCAAATTCAAGGAATCCTACATTAAAGCCAATGAAAACGAAGTGGAAATCATACAAAGTCCGGTGGGGATGCCCGGCCGTGCTTTGTCCGGTCCATTCCTCGAGAAGGTGAAACAAGGCCTCACAGCCCCCAAATCGTGTCCGTACAATTGCCTCCACACTTGCGACTACCAGAAGGTGCCGTATTGCATCATCGTGACATTGTACAATGCATACCAGGGTAAAATGGACAAGGGTTATGCTTTTGCGGGTAAAAACGCCTACCGGGCAACCAAGATTACCACTGTCAAAGAAATTTTCAGCGAACTAATCGCCTCATTTAACACGACCAAAAACAAAGCCCTTGCCTTGTAAGTGTTTAGTGGCTAAAAATCAACTACAGGCATGGTTATCAAGGCAATGGAAAAGGGCCTGTGACTATATTATTCCAGCCATTTAAATTGCCATATCCCATTTTTATTTAAAAGAACAAAAACATTTCATGTGTGTTTTTGTTCTTTTTTTATCGCCAAAGTCCTGAATCCCCGGCACTGATTTATCGTGAGTTCGACAACATCCTTTGAGCGGCCCTTTCATGGACTTGGATTCGCAACAACGGCCAGCGAAGTTAACAAAGGCGGGTGAATTGAAACTCTTTCAAGGCTCCAACATTGATTCCCTATCGATTCATACGAGTCTAGTATTGTTTCAATCATTTTCATTATCCAATCAAAGAAATAGTAAAAAGGCACAGACTTTTATATCCTATCAAAAAAATCACGTGTTTTCTTGCCAAAAGCACGGAAATATCATTTTTATTGGTTAATATTGCAGAACCTCTAAAAAAAAACAACATGAAGCAAATATACGTTCCATTTTTAAAAGAACTCCATGAGGCAAACATCGAAACTGCCGGGAACATTCTTGAAGACTCGGGACAGCGGGGAACAATCGAAGTTTTAAACTGGCCGCGGGCGTATTCATATAGACCTATTACATTTTTCAACATCGGGCATTCCAACCAGGCTTTATATATTAAATTCAACGTGATTGGAAGCATGCTAAGGGCCATCTATTCGAAAGACCAGGACCCGGTCCACGAAGACAGTTGCGTCCAGTTTTTTTGCAAGCCGGTCGGTTCGGAACGTTACACCAACTTTGAATTCAACTGCATCGGGACTGCATCCGCGGCAAGCCGCAAAAGCGAACACGATGAAGTTTCACTTTTCGGATTGGATAAAATGTCGATAATCGAGCGGCATCCGGGTATAGGGCGCAGGGCTTTTAACGAAATTGAAGGCATATTCGACTGGGACCTGACTGTGAAGATCCCGTTCGAATTGATGGGCTTGGATTCGGCCAACCTTCCCGAAAAGATATTGGGGAACTTCCATAAATGTGCCGATGGAACCGACTCCCCGCATTATGTTAGCTGGAGCCCTATCAAGAGTGAGAACCCGGACTTCCACCGTCCTGAATTTTTCGGGGAATTAATACTGAACAAGCGTTGATTACTTCGCATCCCTTGCAATTTCCCGGAAACTTTCAATCTGGCTATTATTGCCAAAAACCAGCAACTTGTCTCCCAAAAGAATATGGTCATCGGCCTTGGGGTTAACCTGAAGTTCGCTTGTTGCAGAATAACGTCCAATAACGACCAAATTTGTACGTGCAGGAATATTGGCATCCCGGAAGCTTTTATTAACCAGGTCGCTGCCTTGGTTTATTTCAATCAGCCCGAACTTATATTCCTTCAATTCGGCCTTGGCTTCGGCAAATTCCACAAAACTGAAAAAATCGGTGCTGGAAGTGGCAATCGAAATAATGCGGTCGGTGGCAATCTCAATAGGGGAAACAATAAAGTCCGCGCCCGCCTTTTTAAACTTATCGGGCGTGTTGCCCTCGGCCACACGGGTGATAACCTTAATGTCCCTGTTTAAATCTTTGGCGCTCAGGGTAACAAAGAGGTTTTCGGCATCCGATGAAAGAACTGAAATGAGAAACTTTGCGCGCATAATACCCGCTTGCATCAAAACGGCATCGTCAGTAGCATCGGCATCGAGATGAATGAATTTCTTGTCGTAAACCTCCCTCAGCCGCTCATTCCGCTCGGGGTTACTTTCTATCATCACCACTCCCAACCCCTTCTCCAACAACTCTTCCAGCACGTGCTTACCTGTTTTCCCATAACCACAAACAATGTAATGGTCTTTCATTGACTCTAATGTTCTGTTCATTTTTCTTACTTTTAATAATTTGGAAAATTCACCCTCCACAATGAATGTCGAAATCCGACCCAAAGCATACAGTCCGACCGTAAATTCCGCAATAACAATCCCCGCAGCCAGCATCCGACCAGCATCCGACACAGGTACTACATCACCGTAACCAACTGTAGCAAAAGTCATTACAATCAAATAAAGCGACTTCAAAGGAGAAAAGCCCTCGATTACAATGAAACCGGCAAAACCAACGGCAAAAATCAGAATGAGGGCTACCAGAGGAATGAGTAATTCTTTAAAAACAAGGTTTCTTAATTTAGACTTCGATTTCATTAAACAACAAATTAACAGGATATACTATTTTACTGAACATCAGTCGCAAAGCGCATACAAATCGCCACGTGGATTAACCAGCAGAACGGGAACGCGTGAACGTTTGATTACATGGAATTCTTTAGGCCCGAAGAGCATGTCATCCAACCCATAGTCCCTCGATGCCGACACGATAGCCAGGCCTGCCCGTTCGTAATCAGCCATATCGACAGCTTCCATCTCAACCCTGAAACTGTCCTTTGCAGCCTTGTCAAGCGTATATTTGAAGTCGAACAGGTCGAACAGGTCTTTCACCGGGCCTGGGCGATGGCCGCCTGATCGGCCTTCAGATTGGCC
>DATGXD010000090.1:0-7884 GCA_035299105.1 Paludibacter sp.
CTATCTTCGTTGTGACAGGTTCCGGGCAAGCAAGTTTACTGAATAACCTGGACAGGAATTTCCCCGGTGTGTTCCATCGCGAAAGGATGGTTACCGCTTTTGATGTGGTACAGGGGAAGCCGCATCCCGAACCCTACCTGAAAGCCTTAAAAAAATCGGGGCTACAGCCTTGGGAAATCATGGTGGTCGAAAACGCGCCCCTCGGTGTTCAATCGGCCACTGAAGCCGGGTTGTTCACAATTGCCGTAAACACTGGGCCGTTAGCCGAATCGGTTTTGTGGGAAAGCGGTGCCAACCTCGTGTTTTCCGGGATGGAGGAATTGCACGACCGCTGGGATGAAATGCGTTCGAAAATCGGCGAATGGAATAAAATACGGTTGCAAAACTAAACTTAAAGAAGTTGGATTTCAAACAGACAAATACCCAAATCAATATGCAGGTCATCAGACATCCCGAACGAAAAGACTGGGCAAAACTCCTTGCCCGGCCAACTTTTGACACGACAACGCTTTTCGATTCCGTTCAAAAAATATTGGACGATATCCGGAAAGATGGCGATAAGGCTGTAAAAAAATATACCAAGCAGTTTGACAAGGCCGAACTTGAGAATATTGAAGTTACTGCCGCCGAAATGGCTGAAGCTGAAAAAATGGTTTCCGCCAACCTGAAACAGGCAATTGAAATGGCCAGGCGCAATATCTGGAAATTCCACTCGGAACAACAGCATGAACTCGCCGAAATCCAAACCTCGCCGGGGGTTTATTGCTGGCAAAAAGCCATTGCCATCGAAAAAGTAGGGTTATATGTCCCGGGCGGGACGGCACCACTTTTTTCCACTGTGCTGATGCTTGGAATTCCGGCGCAAATTGCCGAATGCAAGGAAATTGTGCTTTGCACCCCGCCGAATTCCGAAGGGAAAATACATCCAGCCGTTTTATATGCCGCCAAAGTGGCCGGTGTCCACCGTATTTTCAAAATTGGCGGGACGCAAGCCATTGCCGCCATGGCATATGGGACAGAAACGGTGCCTAAGGTGTACAAGATTTTCGGGCCTGGGAACCAATACGTAACAGCAGCAAAACAATTGGTTTCGCTACGCGACGTGGCCATCGACATGCCGGCCGGCCCCTCGGAAGTGGAAGTGATAGCCGATGAAACCGCCAATCCTGCTTTTGTAGCCGCCGACCTGCTTTCGCAGGCCGAACACGGCGCCGACAGCCAATCGATCCTGGTTACGGTGAGCGAAACCCTCATTGAGCAGGTTCTGGAACAGGTGGAATTGCAGCTCGAACAGCTTCCGCGCAAGGAACTTGCACTTAAATCACTTAAAAACAGCAAGATAATTTTAGTGCGCAACCTGGAAGAAGCCGTGGAGATGACCAACGAATACGCCCCGGAACACCTGATTATTTCGACCAGGTATTATATGGGGGTAGCGGCCAATATCACCAACGCCGGGTCGGTGTTCCTGGGAAATTACACCCCCGAAAGCGCCGGCGATTATGCCTCGGGAACCAACCACACGCTCCCTACAAACGGCTACGCGAAAGCTTATAATGGCGTAAACCTCGACAGCTATGTCAGGAAAATTACGTTCCAGCAAATTTCGCAGGAAGGTTTAACCAATTTGAGCAATGCCATAATCCTCATGGCCGAAAATGAAGACTTAATGGCACACAGCAATGCAGTGAAAGTAAGATTGACAGAAGAAAAAGAAATTGAAGTAAGGGAAAGCAGGCATCCTAGAATGTAGGAACCAGCTTCCTGAGATTCATGCAATTTTGTATAGGATGCATAAAAACAACAAAACAAGCAAGGCATTATTCCTGTTGCTGTTTTCCCTAACCATCCTAATCGATGCAACGGCTCAACTGGAATCAAGCAAATGGGTTTTCGGGCACGGCGCGGGTATCGATTTCCAGTCCGGTACGCCGGTTGCATTTTCAGGGAGCAAAATAAAAACTACCGAAGGTTGCTCAACAATTGCTGACGAAAAGGGGAACCTGCTGTTTTACACCGATGGAATTTCAGTATGGAACAAAGACAATGAACTTATGCCGAACGGTACCGACTTGAAAGGTAACGTGTCGGCCACCCAGTCCACCATAATTGTTCCAAAACCGGGAAACAAATCCATTTTTTATATTTTCACTGTCGATTCCGAAGGTGGTAAAAACGGTTTTTGTTATTCCCTTGTCGACATGTCCAAAGAAAAAGGATTAGGCGATGTTATCATGAAGGGCCAAACCATAAACCAACGTTCCACCGAAAAGCTTATGGCGGCCATGCACCAAAACCAGGTTGACATTTGGATTATCGTGCATGAATACGAATCCGATGTTTTCCTCTCCTATCTTTTGACTAAAAATGGTTTATCATCCAATCCTGTAGTTTCGGTTATAGGCATGAAACACGACAAATCGATATACAACACGATAGGCTACATGAAAATATCTTCGGACAAAAAGAAACTTGCATTGGCCATAAACGGCAATAGAAAAGTACAAGTTTTCGACTTCAACAATACGAACGGGCTGGTTTCAAACCCGGTGACTGTTTCTTTCGACACCCAGAATTTTCCCTATGGAATTGAATTCTCGCCGGATAATTCGTTGCTGTATATTGGCATGGTTTCCAACGGCTCCCTTTACCAGCTAAACCTGAAATCGGGAAACGAAACCGACATACAGAATTCATTGACACTTGTCGGGAAAAGCAATAGCAATAAGCTTCTTGGTGCGTTACAACTGGGAATTGACGGGAGGATTTACATTGCCGAGTATAATTCAAAGTTCCTTTCGGTAGTTGAAAATCCCAATGCCGCAGGGAAAGGCTGCTTGTATAAACCGGGGGCGTTCTCCCTGGGGGACAACACATCCATGCTGGGGTTACCCGGCTTTATCCAGGATTTTGTCGCGCCAACCGGGCCTGGAACAGGAAATACAGTGGAAAGAACTACTTTCAAGAAACATACAGTTTACTTTGACTTCAACAAAGTGGATCCGAATGAAAATTACAATAAGGAACTGAGGTATCTGGTTGATTCGCTCAAGGACAATGAAAACCTGTCCGTTGAAATTATCGGCCACACGGATTCAATAGGGAATAATGAGTACAATAAAAAATTGTCTCTATCCAGAGCCCGAGAAATCGGCAACTATCTAATTAGCAACGGGATTGAAAGGTCGCATGTAATTATTTCAGGGAAAGGAAGCGATGAACCTATGGATACAAACAAAACAGAAAAAGGACGTAAAAAAAACCGCAGGGTGGAATTTATTTTAAAAAATCAGGGAGACACAACCAGACATTAAAAACCCAAGAATACAAGCATTATGATGAATATAGAAAAACTCTTACGCGCAAACATAAAGGAACTGCAACCATACTCGTGCGCACGCGATGAATTTAAAGGGGAAGCTTCGGTATACCTCGATGCCAACGAAAATCCATACAACGCCCCATACAACCGCTATCCGGACCCGTTGCAATGGGAAGTGAAAGAACAGATTTCGGCGATAAAGAATGTGCCGGCAGAAAATATTTTCCTGGGCAATGGAAGTGATGAACCCATTGATTTGCTTTACAGGGCATTTTGCGAACCCCGGCTCGACAATGTCGTCGCCATTGAACCGACCTATGGAATGTACAAGGTATCGGCAGCAATCAATGATGTGGAATACCGGAAAGTCCTGCTTGACGAAAACTTCCAGTTCAGTGCCGACAGCCTTTTAGCCGCTACCAATTTATACACCAAAATCATTTGGCTTTGCTCGCCAAACAATCCTACAGGCAACAGCCTCAACCGGAACGAAATCGTGAAATTATTGGAATCGTTCGAAGGCATTGTGGTGCTGGACGAAGCCTATGTCGATTTTTCACCACAAGGCAGTTTTGCCGGACATCTGGCCAAATACCCGAACCTGGTGATCCTCCAGACATTCTCGAAGGCTTGGGGAAGCGCTGCCATCCGGTTGGGAATGGCTTTTGCATCCACCGCAATTACCGGTATCCTGAACAAGATCAAATATCCATACAACATCAACATCCTCACGCAGAAACAAGCTCTTAAGGCATTGCAAAACCGCGGGCAGGTGGAAGAATGGGTAAGGATATTGCTGGATGAAAGGGCTTCGCTGGTGAATGAACTGCAAAAAATCCCGGTTGTTGAAAAAATCTACCCGACAGATGCCAATTTCCTCTTGGTAAAGGTACCCGATGCAAATGCCGTTTACCATTACCTGGTGGAAAAAAGCATCATTATCCGCAACCGCAATACTGTTTCGCTGTGCATGGGTTGTGTTCGCATCACGGTGGGGACTCCCGAAGAAAACAGGATACTGGTGAATGAATTGAAAAAAATTGGTGGGCATTAACCCGTTCGACTGAACTCTGGCCGAAGCCTGAAGGGGGATAAATATGAAATACCCCCTTTAAGGGGGCGGAGGATTCTTAACTAAATAATTTTCCGCATTTTATAATGCGGAATGTTTATTTCCAGGAACATACCACTTACTTTTTCGTACTGCAACTTTTCGTAAAACCCGGCAGCTGTTCGGCGCGCATCTAACACGATGCTTTTATATCCCTTTTCCTTCGCAATTTTTTCCGCAAAGCCTACCATTTCCGTTCCGACATTCTGATTCCGATAGGCTTCATTCACAACAACCTGCCTCATTTTCACCTCATCTGGATTCAAGGAGGTAAGAATCATTACCCCTACAAGTTTCCCATCAAGAAACGCCCCAATGTGACAATCCCCGCATTCGGTTTTCAAGTTATCATCATAAATACTCCTGCCCAAAGGCTTGCGGAGCACTTCATCCCGAAGCTCAAGTTCGAGGGTGTATTCCTCCGAATCGTAAACGAGTTGGCGCACAATTAATTTTTCAGCAGGAAATGATTCCATCTCTCAGGCATTTTAATATATCAATTTTCAACATCGGGTTCGAAAAATACCCACTGGACCTCGTGGTTTTCCTTTTTTAAAGCCACTTCGCACCGGTTTATCCCGGCAATCAACTCATCGACAGAACCCGTTTTTGCCATACGGGCTTTAACAGCCACCATAATCCCGGAACCTAGCTGTATGGTTATCAGGTTGAATACTTCTTCCACTTCGGGACGTGATAGCAGTAGTTCCATTAAACGGGAGTTGGTTTCGCTACCCGCACTCTGTCCAATCAAAAGGCTCTTTACCTTGATAGCAAGGAAAATGGAAATGACAATCAACAACGCCCCAATACCAATACTGCCAATGGCATCGTAAACAGGATTCCCGGTAACAACCGACAGGACAACCGCCGCCAAGGCAAATGTCAACCCCAACAATGCCGCCATGTCTTCACCCAAAACCACAATCAATTCGCTTTGGCTGCTGTTTTTAACCCATTCCCATAGCCCCGCATTCCCTTTTATTTTATTAATCTGGGCAATACAACCATAGAGCGAGGCTCCTTCGAGCAACATGCTCACCGAAAGGACTGCAATCGCAATCAATGGATTGGAAAGCCCTTCGTGGCTACTGATTTTATGGATTCCCTCGTAAACCGAAAATACCCCACCCATGCTGAATAAAATCAGCGCAACAATAAACGACCAGAAGAAAATCTCCTTACCATGCCCCAACGGATGTTTTTGGTCGGGAGCTTTCCGGGTTGCTTTTAAGCCAACGAACAACAATACTTGGTTAAAACAATCGGCGAACGAATGAATCGATTCGGCCAACATGGCACCCGAACCAGTTAAAATGGCTGCAACAGTTTTGGTGATGGCAATACCAAGATTTGCCAACAACGCAAAGATGATTGATTTAACCGACGCATTTTGTGAAGACATAAATAAGACTGCTTTAAAAATTAAAGGAAATAATCAAACACGAACAATAAATACATGTACATTAAAACTTTAAACACACAGCCCTTATCTAAAATTCGCTTTGCAAATATAAATCATTATTTCCAAACGCTTACAAATTCTTTGCATGTATGTTTTTCGCAGTCGTATATTGTAACAGATTTCGTAAATTTAACGTGCTCTTTTTGAAAATCATAATTATATTTGTGCCTGGATAACAATTGGTATTTTTTCCCATTTGGGAACCAACCGGATAATTTTATTTATGGAAACAGATTTAATCAGCCTGCCCAACATAGGGAAAGACACAGAAGCAAAGCTAGTGGAGGCAGGAATACATTCGTGCGCCGAACTTATTGAAACAGGCACCGAGCAAACATTCCTCCGCCTTCAGTCCATCGACCCCGGAGCTTGCATCCAGCTACTTTATGGCATCGATGGAGCCGTACAGGGCATACCAGCAACCAAGTTAAGCCACGAAAGGAAACAACAATTGAAAGAATTCCTTCGAATGACCAAGCTGGAAAACAAACCTGCACAACAACCAATTTAAAACCAATAAACTAAAACAACACAAACCGCATCCATTAATCCCGAATAAAATGTCAGGTCTAAATTACAAAAAGCATCTCCTGGTTACCGGCTTCCTTTTCACATTACACAATATGGAGGAAGCATTCGGCTTTTCAAGATTTATTTATCCAACCCAACTTCCTGCATACCTTCCTCAACCTTTGTCCATGATTTGGGCCATCGGACTCATTACCCTGCTGGCATGGGGTTTTATTTTGGTAGCCAATATCCAATACAATGAAAATTTCAGAAAAGATTTACTTACAATTTTCGCCACTGTATTTTTAGTCAATGCCATCTTCCCCCATATTGCCGGAACATTATTCCTGCACCGGTATTTCCCAGCCGTAATTACCTCGGTTATCTTATTTTTGCCTTACTCCATATGGTTGTTGCCTAAACTATATAAATTGTATGGCAAACCCATTAAGTTTTTTGGTGTTGCAACAGGCGGGGTTTTTGCAGGCGGAATCATTGCGCTCTGTTTGCAGTTACTGACTTATATGGCAACGAGATGACCAACTACCTACAACAAAAACCCCATGGCTGAAAAAAAAGAAAAAACCACAGCAAAAACGATTGATGAATACATCGCCTTGCAACCGGACATTTACAAAGAACCGTTGAACGAATTAAACCACCTCATCAAATCTGTTGCACCCGAAGCTACTGAATCAATCAGTTACGGCGTGGCCTGCTACAACTACCATTACATGCTGGTAGGTTTCAGCTGCTCAAAAAACCATTATTCATTCCTGGCAATGAGTTCCACGGTATTCGACAAGTTCAGGGACGAACTAAACGGTTACGACACCGCTACGGGTACTATCCGCTTCAAACCTGGTCAAACCATCCCCGCCAATTTGATAACCCGGATTATATTGGAAAGGAAAGCGGAAAACGAAACCAGGGCAAAGGCCAAAAAGAAAAAATAACTTTCAGGAGGTTGCCATTCCGGACCAATGGAAAAAACAACAGGCCAACCCTTTTCCGGGGTTGGCCTGTTGTTTTATACCAACCTGCATTTGTTAGCTTTGCCTTGCTATCTCACCGTGGTGGATCAAGTCCAAACCTACAGTCTGTTCATGCGATGGAACACGCACCGGAACAAATTTATTAATCAACCTGAACAACAAGATTGTGAACAAGAACGCGTATGCAATTGCAATCAGGATTGCGGCACATTCCTTTAGCAGCAAAACCGGTCCCCCTCCAAAAAACAAACCGTTTGGCACAGCCGAATTAATCGTGCTGTTGGCAAACAAGCCCAAACAAATAGTACCAATCACGCCGCCCATTCCATGGACTCCCCAAACGTCGAGCGCGTCGTCCCAACCTTTCGACTCCTTGAATTTCACAGCCAGGAAGCAACCGATAGCCGCGACAACTCCGATTATAGCCGACGAATAAATATCGACATACCCGGCTGCCGGTGTGATAGTTGCAAGACCAGCC
>DATGXD010000091.1:0-14648 GCA_035299105.1 Paludibacter sp.
AAAGATTGTCCGCCACCGGCTGTCCCCGAACGGAACCTGGCCAGCGAAAGCCGTTCGATGGTTTTGAGCAATTCCACATTCTTTTCCGACAACTGAATGTTCCGGCGCACCCGATACAAATCGAACCAGGCACGTTGCACATCGTAATAAACCTGCAATTTGGCATCGCGGAAAAGTTCGTATTTGCCTTTGGCCATCAGGCTCATTTCGTCCTGCGCATTCCGGAGCACCCCAAACCACGGGAACATTTGCATCAGCTTGATATCCGCCACCTGGTTGCCACCAACCAACTCCATGGGACTTAGGAAAACGCCCATTTCCATTTGTGGATCGGGCAATGCACCCACCTGAGGTACTTTCTGAACAGCCGCCTCGTATTCGGCAAAACGTTGCATCACCGTAGGGTTGTTTTTTGTTGCCAATGTCAGGTAATATGATAAGGAATCCTGGGAATAGGCAGTCAGACCAGCCATTCCATAGATTATAACTAACAACAATATATTTTTCATATGATTAATTTTTTAAACCACAAAAGGCACAAAAGATGCAGAAGATGCACAAAAGAATACATTTTAATATATAAGGTACTTTAGTTTTCACATAAGAAAGACTAAGCTTTTTTATTTAGAAATACAAGATTGAAACCTGAAGGTTTCTCAAAAGGGTACATAAGAATATAGGAATTAAAGTGAAGTTTCTACATTTTATTTGATATTCAAGTAAGAATAAGCTTTTGTTCACTTTAAAAAATCGTCAGGTTTTCAACTTAAACTCTTTCAATTAAACTTATGTTTAAGTGGTGAAAAACAACTTTTGTGTTCCTTTTGTGGTTCAATTATCAATTATCAATTATCAATTTTTAATTATTTTCTCCCTCCATATCGCTTGAAACACGGGCACTACAAATATTGTCATCACCTGTATGATCATTCCGCCAAAGGTAGGGATGGCCATTGGTATCATGATATCAGCGCCTTTGCCTGTGGAGGTTAGAACAGGCAACAAGGCAATGACTGCCACCGCGGTGGTCATCATAGCCGGGCGGACACGCTTTTTCCCCGCTTCGACCACAGCCTCACGTACTTCTGTCACCGTGTTGGGCTTTTTATTTTCAAACACCTGGTGGATATAGGTTCCCATAATCACTCCATCGTTGGTGGCAATGCCGAACAAGGCTATAAACCCGACCCAGACTGCCACACTCAGGTTTACCGGGTGCATCTGGAACAAGTCGCGCATATTCGTCCCGGCTATGGAAAAGTTCAGGAACCAGTCCTGCCCGTAGAGCCAAATCATGATAAACCCGCCCGCGAAGGCAACAAACACACCCGAGAAATGGATAAATGAAGCTGTAACCGTTTTGAACTGGAAGTACAATAAGAGCAAAATCAGCAGCAAACTAATCGGTATCACGATTGACAAACGTTCGGTAGCCCGGATTTCATTTTCATAATTCCCTGCAAACTTATACGTTACGCCAGCCGGGAGTTTGATTTTGCCCGAACCCACCTTATCCTTTAATATCTTATCGGCTTCATGCACCACATCCACTTCGGCTTTGTTTTCGTCCTTATCGAAAATAACATACCCAACCAGGAATGTATTTTCGGTCTTAATCATTTGTGCACCACGGCTGTAATTGATTTCGGCCAGTTCGCCTAGCGGGACTTGCGTACCGTTCATGGCCGGAATTAATATCCGTTTGATATCCTCCGGATTGTCGCGCAACTCGCGTGCATACCGCACCCGCATGGGGAAGCGTTCACGTCCTTCCACCGAGGTTGTCAGCGTCATGCCTCCCAGGGCCACCTGCAACACTTCCTGTACTTCGCTGATGTTTAAGCCGTAGCGCGCCATGTTTTCGCGGTTGAGTTTTATTTCCAAGTAAGGCGCCCCGACGGCCCGGTCGTAAAATACGGATGAAGCTTTCACCGAAGGAACATTTTTCAACGCTTTTTCGAACTGCAAACCCGCCTTTTCGATGGATTCCAAATCGGGACCGTACACTTTGAGCCCCATGGGTGCACGCATTCCAGTCGAGAGCATCACAAGCCGGGTCTCGATAGGCTGCAACTTCGGTGCGGAAGTCAGGCCGGGAATATCTGTTACTTTCACAATTTCGTTCCAAATATCGTCAGGCTTTTTAATATGTGGCCGCCATTGCCGGAAATAATCGCCACCATCCTCAGGGGTCAGGTATTCCGTAATGTTTTTTGAAACAGATAGAAATATCTTGGAATACGCTTCAATATCCTCATAAGGCATTTTTGAGGTGTACTCTTTATTTTTTTCAATAAAATGGAACACTTTATTTTCATTATCAAACGATATTTCCTGGATATCATTTACAACTACCATATTCCCGCCTATTTCAATTGTATTTCCATGTATTCCGTTCTTTACCTTCCCCGAATCCAATACAAAATTCTTGTCCTTGTCTGTTTTGAAGCGCTGCCGATGCCCGTTTTCATCCAAAATATATTCAGGGCGGTAATTAATCGTGTTTTCGAACATTTGCACCGGGGCCGGGTCCAGAGCCGAATTAACACGACCCCATTTACCTACAGCCACCTCTACTTCGGGGATGGAAACCAGGCGTTTATCCAAGGTTTCGATATATTCAATATTTTTTTGAATACCCGAATGAGGCATGCTGGTTGGCATCAGCAGGAACGAACCTTCGTTGAGCGAAGGCATAAATTCCTTGCCAGTCCCAGGGAATGACCTTGCAGGAGCTTCCAATCCCAGTTTATGGAAGCCTTTTGCCACCGGACCAAAGATTTTATCGAAACCCTGCCATACCAGCAATCCGAAAAGCAAGGTGAAAGCCGGCAAAACCAGGAATTTCAACTTGTTTTCCAGCGCCCAGCGCAGGATTGGCTCGTAAAAATGCACCATGGTCATTAAAGCAGCCAGGATAACCGCCACAATCCCGGCCACAAACAGGAAGTTGACAAACAAACTGTTGTGCGCCCCCAACGGCAGCCATTCACCCGACAGGTAATATACTGCCACCAACACGGCAATGGCAATGTTGATATAGTTCGGGAATTCCTTACGGGCAGCAGACCAACGGTTTGCCTGCAAATTATTTATTCCCACTGCAATCAACGCCAATGCTAGCCAAACCTGCCAGATTGCAATAATCAACACACCTGCCACGATTAACCCTATATTGAAATAACGGCGTATCTTCTTTGTATCCAACCGGATATTGAAGATTAAATACACCAGTGTGGGGAGTACCACAATGCCAAGTACAAAAGCCGAAAGCAGGGCGAAAGTCTTGGTGAATGCCAGCGGGTGGAATAATTTCCCTTCGGCCGCTTCCATGGCAAACACCGGCAGGAAGCTGACAATCGTCGTGGCTATGGAAGTTACCACCGCCGCCCGCACTTCGGTTGTGGCAAGGTAAATGACACTCATCAGTTCCTTGCCACGGATACCTTTGTTTTCGGGCATTTCCAGGTGCCGCAGGATATTCTCCACATCCACAATACCAATATCCACCATCACACCAATGGCAATGGCAATACCAGACAAGGCAACGATATTGGCATCGACACCCAGCAAGCGCATCAGGATAAAAGTCATTAACACGCCCAGTGGCAACAGCCCGGCAACAATCACCGAAGCCCGGAGGTTGAGCACCAACACGATAATAACGATAATACTAATCAGGATTTCATGCGAAAGCGCCGCCTCCAGGGTTCCGATGGTTTCCTTGATGAGTCCCGTGCGGTCGTAAAACGGTACAACAGTCACTTTCGAAATAGTGCCATCGGGCAAGGTTTTTTGCGGCAATCCGGCTTCAATTTCCTTGATCTTATCCTTCACATTGGCGATTACTTCCATGGGATTGGAACCGAAACGGGCTACTACCACCGCTCCCACTGCTTCGCTTCCGGCTTTGTCCAATCCCCCGCGGCGGGTAGCAGGGCCGAACGAAGTGTGCGCCACATCCTTGATGCGCACCGGAACATTATTACGTACCGAAACTACCGAATTATCCAGGTCATCCAGGTTCTTCACGTAACCCAATCCCCGAATAATATATTCCACCTTGTTCAGTTCCATGGTTTCCGCACCAATGTCGAGGTTACTTTTGCGGACGGCATTCATCACATCCATCACCGTCACTCCATAAGCCTTCAATGCTTCGGGATTTACATCCACCTGGTATTCCTTTACAAAACCGCCCACCGAAGCCACTTCCGAAACGCCTTCGGCCGCCGAAAGGCTGTATTTCACGTAGAAATCCTGGATAGTGCGCAGTTCCTGGGGGTTCCAACCGCCGTTGGGCTTACCTGTTTTCGGGTCACGCCCTTCGAGGGTGTACCAGAATATTTGTCCCAATGCCGTGGCATCGGGTCCCAACGATGGTTGAACGCCTTCAGGCAAGGTTCCGGCCGGCAAGGAGTTCAGTTTTTCCAATATCCGCGACCTGCTCCAATAGAACTCCACGTTATCCTTGAAAATAATGTAGATAAACGACATGCCAAACATGGAGGTACTCCGGATGGTTTTCACACCAGGGATACCCAGCAATGCCGAAGTAAGCGGATAACTGACCTGGTCCTGGATATCCTTGGGCGAGCGGCCCATCCATTCGGTAGAAACAATCTGCTGGTTGTCACCAATGTCCGGAATGGCATCCACCGGTACCGGATTACGGGGGATGAAGCCTGTTTTCCAGTTGAACGGCGCATACACAACTCCCAACACAAGAAAAGCCAACAGGAACAGGAAAGTTATCAACCTGTTTTCGAGAAAATATTTGACGAGTCGGTTGAACAGCCCCCCAGAATTGCCCCCCCTAAATCCCCCCGATTGGGGGGACTTGTGGCTACTATCGTCTTGTATATTATTTTCCTTATTTATCATTTTAATGGATGTCTTGTACTAATAACAAATACTAATGTCTCTTTTTTCCCCCATTTGGGGGATTGAGGGGGTCTGTCATTACCTATATTTACAACATCCCGGCAACGCATTGTACACTTTATCTGTTGCCTTATATTTTGGCGTATCATGACCAACGGCAGCAATTTTCTTTTGCACATCGTCGCTTTTTACTTTTGCAGGGTCGTAAACCAGTGTCAGCACTTTGGTTTTGGTACTCCATTCGGCTTTAGCAACGCCAGCCAGCTTCGCTGCTTTTTCAATGCGGGCTTTGCAGGTTTCGCAATTGCCCGATACTTTGATGGTTTCTGTTTTTGTTGCCGCAAATGCAACTGTAGAGATAGCAAGAGCCGCAATGGCTACAAAGAATTTTGTTTTCATTTTGATTTGTTTTAGGATGGCTCCTAAATCCCCTTAAACGGGGGACTTGGAGGCCAAGGTTGTTATAAAATACTGGAAATACTGGGATTGATAGAAACGGCACAATGCTTTGTTGATTATTAAACCAACAAAGGAACTGCATCTTAAGCCCCATTCAGGGGAATCGAGGGGGGTAATTTTAAATCAGAAAAACACAAATGCCGGGGAGGCTTACAGCGCTGGCAATGAACGTGCCAGGTGGCTGGACATTTGTGTTGGTGGCAGAATTCGTATGTACAAATTGAATTCCAATCGTTTTCGGGATATCAAACGCCTGCAATAATTGGTTGGCAATATGGTTGATTTGTAAGGTGGATGGGCTGTAGTTGGTATCAACAGCCAGAAAAGACATTTCATCCTTGCAGCAACTTTCATTTTCAAAGCTTTTACCTGCAGGAACAGTTTGCCCGGTGGCACACATTCCGCAGCTTGCTTTTTCATCTGAAATGGAGAATTTCACAGCCGATATTTCTCCACCACACAGGTGTGTAGCCAACGAAAGGTGCATTCCCGAAAGAATGATCAACATGGCAAAGAGTATGGAGAATGGCTTTTTCATGAATTCAAAAACAATATTGAGCGCAAAAAGTTGATGCAAAAATAATTGTTTTTCCATAGCGGGATTTGATATATGTGTTAATTTTCAATAAACACAACTCAAAATACCATAAGTAGGGTACAGACTTGGCTGGAATCACAGGAAAATACCCAATATTTGGTACGCCACATGCAACCGGGATTATCTACCTTTGTATCCGGAACGACAAACTAACTGAAACATCATGCCAGTCACAGAACAAAAATTGTATCGGAAGGCTTTTTATTTAAGCCTGTTCACCATCTTCTACAACATTGCAGAGGGGGTTATTTCCATGTTTTTCGGTTACAGGGACGAAACCCTGGCCTTGTTTGGCTTTGGTGCAGACAGCTTTATTGAAGTAATGTCGGGGATTGGGATTGCCGTGATGATTCTGAGGATTTGGAAAAACCCCGGAGCATCGAAAAGCAAGTTTGAAATCACGGCATTAAAAATAACCGGTACAGCCTTTTATCTGCTTTCTGTAGGTTTACTGGCTGGGATTTTAGTCAACCTGGCCGAAGAACACAAACCCGAAACCACCTTCTGGGGAGTGATTGTTTCAGTTATTTCCATTGCAGTCATGCTTTGGCTGATGAACGCAAAAAAGAAAATAGGCCTCGAACTCCATTCAGAAGCCATTGTAGCCGATAGCAACTGCACCAAAATATGCGTTTACATGTCGGTGGTGCTGCTGGTTTCGAGCCTGCTTTACGAAATCACCGGTTTTGCCTATGCCGACTTGATCGGGGCTGCCGGTCTGATATATTTTTCATATTCCGAAGGGAAAGAGGCATTTGAGAAGGCCAAAGGGAAAGAATGTTCGTGTGGATGTTGTTGATTCTTAGTCTTTCAGTGAAACTTAATAATGAATTTTGTACGCAAAGGCTCTAAGACACGAAGCCGCTAAGTATCCTGATATTTTAAATATTCTTCTTTGCGACATAGCGTCTTTGTGACTTTGCGTTCAAAAGATAACAAATAGTTTTTATTATTTCTTGTTTGTCCAGGATTCGGAACTATATTTTTGTTTCGCAAGCTCAGTAATGGCTTTAATCTCCTTTTCATCAAATCCCATAGCTTTATCAAGTCCGTAATAACTGCACAATCGATTTACAAAGGTTTCAAAAAAAACTTCGGAATCCATAGTTACTAAACCTTGCTCCTCGAACCAGCCTCGTAAGTTTTTCACCCGGCTCCGGACAGAAGGTATGGCCCTGACATTTTCATCTGCATCGGGTGAAGCCAGTGCATGTTCCAGCAAATCAAGCCTTGTGTCGTATAGCAGTGTACCGTGCTGCAAAACCCTGTCCTTCGAAAAATGCGAAGCTGTCCCTGAAACCTTGTATTCGTTTTGCAACCAGAGGTCTTTGCGTTTTCCAACCGTCACCGGGACTTCCATCTTTTCAAGAACTTCTGTAACAGGCTTCAGGAATGCATCATCCAATGCGAATTTACCTGTTGTATTATTGTGAATCAGGCAGAAATTCAAATTTCCCCGGTCGTGGTATACAGCTCCCCCACCCGACATCCGCCTCACCACCACGATATTATTATCGCGGCAGAAAGTTGTATCTACTTCGTTGCGAATTGCCTGGTTACAGCCAATTATCACGCTGGGTTCGTTCACATACACGAACATGATTTCATCCTGGTGTCCGGAAAACAGGTATTCTTCGGCGGCGAGGTTAAATGCAGGTAAACGGGAATGGGAAAAGATGAGGATCATATAACAAAAGTCACATAACTACGACCCTCCTAAATCCCCCCAAAAGGGGGGACTTGAGATTAGTATCGTTTGGTATTGTAAGAATAAAAGTAATATTACTTCCCCCATTTGGGGGAATGAGGGGGTCGGTGATTAGTTTTCTTTTACTTCACATTAAACGCCACCCTCAGTTCTTCGATTTCCTTATCGCCCATAGGCTGGAGCGGTCCGATAGAAGATGCCATGACCAGCGAGTTGGCCGAAAATTCGGCCACTTCGAGGTAATCGAAGGTGTTCAGCAGTTTGTCGCCGGTTACAAAAACGCAGTCGTTTTCGACCAGCACCACCCGGTTGTTATTGAACATTTTGGCCATATTGTCCACATCGTTGTAAAGTAATCCAAATGGCACGGAAGGCACATCCTGCAGGAAAATCCAGCTTTCGGGAATGGTGCGCACATCAAATTTCTGCCCGCTAACGGCATGAGCCATCAGGTTTATCGATTGCGTGGAAATAATGGAATTGATGTGCGGGTTCAGCTGGTAGATGCGTTGGTGCAAAGCCACCGAACGGCTTGGAACCTTACCAGCTTCGGCCATTCCGTTTTTGATTTGCACAATATCGCTGGGCAAAATATCCCAACGAGCCACATCACGGGGTGTAATCAGGAAATCATCATTCTTCCAGCGTACCGAAACAGTTCCGTAGGTGGAAATCATCAATCCCTGGTTGCATGCCCGGCGTATAATATTCACCATGTCGGTACGCAAAGCACGTTCCTCCGAAGGATAGCTCACATCCATGAAGTGGGTTATGTTCTTTGGGAAATGGTTGCTGTATTGTGAAATTTGCTCGTCTGTCAATGTGTTCACTTTGCCAAGCGTACCGGCATTTACTATAGTCCGGCAACAGAACTCCAACGTCTCGAAACGTTGGTAAGCGTCCATCATGTCGGTACCGCCAAGCACCACGCCGTGGTTTTCCATAATCACGGCCTTGAACCTCCTGTTTTCAAATTCTTTGGCAATTTTCTTGCCCAAGTCTTCGCTTCCGGGACAGCCATAAGGTGCAAAACCAATTTCACCACAAATGAACCGGGCTTGCGGCACAATATTCGTGTTCGGGACCTGGCGCGCAATGCTGAACGCAACCAATCCGGGAGGATGCGCGTGGATAATGGCTTTCAGCTCCGGGCGGGCTTCGAAAATGGCTTTGTGAAAAGGATATTCCGACGAAGGCTTGTGCGGCCCCACGACAGTTCCATCTTTTTTCACACAAATAATGTCTTTGGTTGTCAAAGATCCCTTGTCCACACCCGAAGGTGTAATCCAAATATCCCCATTGTCATCTTTAATGGAAATATTTCCACCCGAAGTGGTCGTCATCCCGCTCCGGTAGATACGCCCGATTATCACATTAATCTGCTCAACCGGATGCATTAAGTTAACGTCTAACTGTTTCATCTTTTTTTATTTAAAATACTTACCTAAACACCTTCGAAATTAAAAATCAACCAAAAAACCATTTGTGCAATTCCCCGTAATTCTTTTTGTACAGTTTGAAACTCTCATCTATGATTTCCAATGCCGTCTCCTTGCCAAAGAACTTTTCAACAACCACCGTTTTATTTTCCAGCTTTTTATAATCTTCAAAAAAGCTCATGGTTTCCGAAATCAGGTATTGGGGAAGTTCCGAAATATCGTTGTAATGGTTCACACTCGGATCGCCAAGCGCCACAGCGATGATTTTATCATCTGCTTCACCGTTATCAAGCATTCGCATCACGCCAATTACTTTTGCTTCGACAATACAAAGTGGCACGACTTCGATTTGTGAAAGAATCAGGATATCCAAGGGGTCGTGGTCGTCGCAATAGCTTTGTGGTATAAAACCATAGTTTGCAGGATAATACACGGATGAATATAAAACCCGGTCGAGCCTGAGCAATCCGCTTTCCTTGTCCAATTCATATTTCGCCCGGGTTCCCTTTGGTATTTCGATAATACCTTTCACAATGTAAGGCGACTCGGTGTGGGGCATAACTTGATGCCATGGGTTAAAATTGTTTCTCATGTTTGGTTTACTTGTTACATTAATAAGATTTGGCCAACTAAATACGGTGAATATTTTGCCGGAAATGATTTTTTATTGTTCAATCCTGCAATGTAAAAATCCAGGTTAAGGCAATAAGGGGTCAAAAATACTAAAAAAAATTCACGCTACTTGTTTGATTAATGAAACTATGTCAGTGTTTTCCCGTATTCCCGAGTAAATATGCTTCTGCTTCGACACTCCACAACCCCCTATTCCTGCCACAAATTTCAGCCAGTCCCTCGAACAGTTTGTTGGTTTCACCCAATTTGGCAAAATCGGCAATAGGTGTCAGCGGCATATTTATATGTGTGTAAATCAGCTTTTTGCCACCCGGTATTTCGGGCAAATGGTTGGTGGCTTCGGCCACGGCATCCAGCCCGCCAATGTGTGTCACCAATCCCGCAGGATCCAATCCTTTAGACATGAGGTCAAGCGCTTCAACCATGTCGGCGGTGTTTCCACCGCTTGTGCCAACTATGTGTGTATAGGCATAATGCACGTTGTAAAAGTTCATGGAGGCACTAAAATTCGTATCGCCCGGGCCGGCAAAGAAATTGAGGCAACCGTCGAAAGCCAGGATAGCATCCCCTTGTTCTACAACCGGTTTTACGGGTGCAAAAACAAACACATCGTCGTACCCATAGCCATCGGTAATGGCTTTGAGCTCTTCCACCGGATTTGACATGTTGCCGGTATTGATGTAACGCAGGTCGATGCCGCGCGAACGGGCAAATTCCACCGGAAGTATGGTTGCGGCACGGTCGAGGCGGGTTTGATCCACGTCGGTCACTACCAGCAGCGAAGGTTTGCGGTCGTTGCGCCGAAGCACGTAATTGATGGCTGCCAGACCCATCGGGCCAACACCTGCCAGGATAGCCATTTTGCCACCGTCCACGATTTCCATTTTGTGTATATAGCTCCCCGGCGTGGTGTGGTAGTTGGCATGCATGGCACCAATCACGCACGAAAGCGGTTCGGCCAGCGATGCAGGATAATATCCTTCGCCTTTATAAGCCAGCAGGCAGTCTTTTTCCATCACCTCGTTGGGAATAATGACGTAGGTTGCATCCCCACCAATGTGCTGATAACTGTATCCCGGTGCGCTCAACACGCCCACAGGACCATCTTCGTAATACAAGGCAGGTTGTATGGAAAACTTGTCGCCGGCTTTGAATTTGTTTGCCCATTTGGCACCCACTTCCACCAGCTCACCGGCAAATTCGTGCCCGATGATAATCGGGTTATCTGCTATATCGTTCGGGATACGTTTGTGGTCGGTAGCCTGCGTGGCAGCTTTGTACGACGACATGCACAAGGAATCCGACACTACCTTTGCCAGAATCTCATTCTCTTTGATTTGCGGCAGTTCGAACTCTTCCATGCGAAGGTCTTTTTTGCCATATAAACGGATTGCGGTTGTTTGCATTTTTTCTTTTGAGAATCAAGAGCCAAGAACCAAGAATCAAGACAGGAAATGAATTGAATTTGATTTAGCTTTCGGTTGATTTATTATTAATTATTATTTTGTTAATTAAATATTCCTTGTTAATATTTCAATCCTGGTTTTTAACTATAGACTCTAATTCAATTTTTCCTTAAAACCAGTTATCATTTTTTGAAGTTCTGCAAGTTTTTCTTGCATCTGATTATATTTCTCAATATCCATATAATCTAATTTATGCGATACAAGCAATTCTGTTTCTAACTCAAAAGTAGAACCTAGCGATATTTCAAGAAACCGGGCAAAATCTTTATTACTTGATTTAGCAGATCCTTCAGCTATATTTGTCGGTACTGAAACTGCTGCTCTTTGCAACTGTGAAATTAATCCAAATCGTTCATCGGAAGGAAAAGTTTTAGTTAGTCTGTAGATATCAGCAACATAATCAACAGACTTTATCCAAATAGCTAATTTCTTGAAATTATGCATAATCTTGAATTTAAAATAATGAGCAAAGAAACAAAAGTCATGATTGACTTACCTGATTTCTTTAATCATAATTTATTGGTTAATCCTACTCTTTTTAGATTTAAAATAACTATAATTCAAACAAAATAAGATCGTTACTTTAAGTCTTGCATCTTGGCTCTTGAATCTAATTCAGCATCACCTGACCACCAGTAATTGGCAATGCCTGACCAGTTTCGCCGCATTGTTCCATCAGGTACAGGGCGCCTTTGGTGACATCTTCGGGCGAACAGCCTTTTTTCATCGGTACCTGCGACAGGTAGAATTCTTTCACATCGGCAATGGTTTTTGCCCCGGGCACTTTTCCGGCTTTCAAATATTGTACAAACAAACCATTTTCGGGATCGCTCCAGAGCGGCCCTTCGTAAAAATTACCCGGGCAAATGGAATTCACCTTGATGCGGAACGGTGCCAGTTCCAGTGCAAAGGACTGTGTAAGTCCTACGCCACCGAATTTTCCACCGGCATAGGCAAAATTGGCCTTGCTGCCGCGCAATCCCGATTTGGAATTGATTTGGATTACATCGGCAAAATAATCGATTGGTGCATGTTGGGTTTGCAGTTTCATCACCTTGCTTACTATTTTGGTGCAATAGAAATACGCATTGTAGTTGATTTTGGTCACGAATTCGAAATCTTCGGGCGTCATGTCCTCCAGTCCGCCCGCGCGCAACACGCCTGCATTGCTGATAAAGCAATCGATAGCGCCAAAATTACAAATAGTCTCGTGCACCAGGTTTTCGATGCTCGGAATGTCGCTCACGTTGGTTTTCACAAAAATGGCGCGGTTGCTTTTGGCCATTCCGTTGAAACGTTCCACTGTGGATTTACCTACTGTTTCGTTCATGTCGGCCACCACGATGTTGGCGCCTTCCTGCAAAAGGCAGCGGGCAATACCTTCGCCAAAACCCTGTGCTGCACCGGTCACGACAATGGTTTTATTTTCCGCACGACCTTTCGAAGCTCCGGCGGCCACACTGCGACGGTAGTTCTCCACTTCCCAGTTGTCGATGAAGTCGATTTGTTGCTGAGTCATGGGATGCGCGCCACCAAATGATTTCGCGAGGAAAGCAATTTTCATTGCATCTTCGAAAACGTCCAGGATAATGTCGCATTGAGCAGCATTATCGCCCACAGCCACCAGCCCGATTCCTTTTATCAAAATGACTTTAGGCTGGTAACCGAATTTTGCCGTGAATGCCGGAATTTGTTTGGCAGCTTCGGCAACTACGGCTTCCGGTTCCTCGTCGTTCAGGAAAATGTAGTTCGATTTGCAATACACAATGGCATCGGGCGTAAACGGACGGGCAATCTTCGCCTGGTTTTCTTCGGTATCGTAGAAATATTTTACCAGGGCGTTTTTACGCACTTTCAGGGTTTTCAAACCATCTTTCGACAGCATCATGCGCAGAGCCGGAAGAATCCGTTCGGTGCAGTTGCAGGTAGCTCTCGATTCGCCGAAGATAGTGGGAGTGCGACTTGAAGTCGCGCTACCACTTGTAGGAAGTGCACTTTCGAGCGTATCGAGTATCTGTGTGTAAAGCGTTTTAATTTCTTCGATTGTATTCGCTGCCACGAAAATCCCGTGGTTTTGCAACCAGATTACGACCGGCTCTTCCTTGTATGTTTCGCGATATGCCACAATGGCATTTTCCACTTTTTTGAACAAAACATAACCCGGGTCGGTATATTCGATATAAAGTGCCTTTTCAGCAAAAAGCCTTTTCAGGTCGCTTTCGGCGTTGTTGGCACACATCAAGCCGTTGACCGCCGTCGGGTGCAAATGCACCACAAAAGCATAATCAATCACGTTGTGCATCGAAGTTTCCACCGACGGGCGTTTGCCTTTGGTAAGGGTAGCATCGACCAGGTCGTTTTTCACTTCTTCTTCCCGTTCTACCGCATTGCTGCTGTAAGTTTTGCCCGACATCAGGTTGAGCTTGGCCCTGTCGAGTATTGCAAAACCCTCTTCGGTGATGGTGGCAAGTGACGAGCCGCTGGCTTTTACCCAGATTCTCTCAGCATTTTTATACGATGTATTTCCACCGCCTGCAATGACAAAACGGCTGTCGCGGCCGTAGAATTGCGATATTTCAATAAGTTGTTGTATCTCTTTCATGTTTTGTGATACACTTTTTCAACACGAAGACACAAAGACACGAAAGTTTGTGTCTCCGTGTTCTTTGTGTTTAGATTTTTTCAATCAATTCTTTTCCTAACTTCACAAATTCCTCCCGTTTGCTCCGGTCGGCCTGGCCTTTTTCGTCCACGTAGCCGCGGAGGCCTTGTGCCACCAAATGCTGGTGTGCTGCCACCACGCAGGCGCCTTCGTAATTGATTTGCATCAACCGGTCGGTGAGCGGAGTGCTGTTTCGGGCGAACAATTCAATCGGTTCCATGGCCGGTGTGTTGTGCTCGCTGCCGAAAGTCACCACAAAACCCTGATCGTGCAGGTATGAGGCATATTTTTCGAGCAACTCCACGCCATTGCGGGTGGTAATGAATTCAACCGAATGGAAACCGCGTTCGGTCAATTGGTTGGCCACGCGCTCCAGGTCTCCTTCGAAATCGGTATAACCACCTTTGGCATCATCGGCCAGGAAAGGATAGGTAGGAATCCCACCACCAGCCACAATAATCTCGCACACGGTCTGCATCGGTAAAAATGCTTTCGGGTCTTCGGGTACAAAGGCAGCACCGCCTGCTTTCAACATGTTACCACGGATTTCGTTTTCTACTCCGGCAATATCGTTGATACCCGATTTCAATTCCTTTCCGGCAAATAGTTTTCCGAAAAGTTCCTGAATCTTCGCTTCGTCGTTTCCACAAGCTTCGTACACTTTCAGACGCAATGCTTTGGCCAAATGGCGTTCGCGAATCAGCCCGCTGGTGAGTTCATTTTTAATCCATTCAAAATCAAGGGAGAAACCCGCATTGTTGGCAGCCAGAATTTCGTTTACCTTGCCACACATGGCTTC
>DATGXD010000092.1:0-11285 GCA_035299105.1 Paludibacter sp.
GGCAAAGGTCGGTAAAATTACCCTGCGAGTATAATGTGATGGTTCCATCGGCCAGGTCGCTGATGAGTTCCACTTTGTATTCATCGCCTTTTTCTTCGAATTTTTTCAGCGCTTCGGCCTTGCTGATGTCGGTGCGGACAATGGCTTCCTTGCGGGCGGCCAGTTCCACCATTTTCGCTTCGATAGTTGGCAAGTCGCCTTCCTTGATAACAGCAGTGCCGGGGTCCACATCGTAGTAGAAACCGCTTTCGATAGCCGGGCCGATACCGAATTTAATGCCCGGGTACAACTCCTGCAGGGCTTCGGCCATCAGGTGGGCCGACGAGTGCCAGTACGCATGCTTGGCTTCTTCATCGTCCCATTTGTGCAGCTTAATGGCGGCGTCGGTTTCGATCGGGCGGGTGAGGTCCCATACCTGGTCGTTCACTGTAATGGCAAGCACCTCTTGTGCAAGCCTTTGGCTGATACTTTCAGCCAGCTGGAGTCCGGTAATGCCTTTGGCAAATTCGCGTACCGAACCATCGGGGAATGTTACTTTAATCATAATTGAACCTTACAAATGGTTTTTAAATTTTGAAGTGCAAAGATACAGAAATAAAAACTATAAAAAAACCGCACCAAAATGAATTGCTATGGAATAAGTTCTGTTTGTAAAAGGTATTGCTTCGATGTTTCCCGAACCCCGGGAGCGGCAACACGCAATTATGAGTTGAACCCCGTTCGGGTCGTGGGGCTGCACTCGCGGTTAACCACATTCAAATCCTTCGGACTTGTATAAAATGCGCAGGGGACTTTATCCCGAACTCACGTTAATTTGTTCAAATATTTTGGAGAGAATAATACTTGTTTCAATATTTAGTTATATTTTTGTAATCATTATTTTTATGAACTATTATTTATTTGGAACCATGCCCGAAAATATTCCAACTCCCATCGATTCGGTGATTGAGAATCTAATGTCGCTTTACCCACTGTTGTCGAAGAACTTAACGCGTTCCATACGTTCGAAAACCAACCTCAACCCGGGTAGTTTGTTCGTGCTGGCTATACTTATGAAGCACGAGGTGCTGTCGATGTCCGAAATCGGTTGCCGCTTGTCCATGCCCAAGCCGCACGTCACGGCCCATATCGATAAACTGGTTGCCGAAGAAATGGTGGAGCGGTTGTTCGATCCCAAGGACCGCCGCGTGGTGAATGTCAGGCCGACACCGAAAGGCATTGCCGATTTCCGCAAAATAAAAGACGAAATCAGCCGGGAAATGCGCCAGCGTATCGAAAAACTAGACCCCACCACCTTTCGGCAGCTTCACGAATCGTCTTTGGTTGTGAAGAATATCCTATCGGACATTATGGACGATGGCGGGGCAACGTTGTGTTCGAAAAACAAGGAGTGAAGCAGGAATTGAATTATTAAAATATATGTAAGGATATGGCAAAGAAAAAGAAAGATTTGAAAATCTACGTTCCAATGGTTGTGGTAATTGCGTTGGTTGTGGTGGGTGGCATTTACTGGTATATCGATTTCAGCAGCTACATCAAGACCGATGATGCGTTTGTAACCTCCGACGTGGTGACTGTGAGCCCGAAAATCATGGGACGTGTTAGCCGGGTTTATGTACAGGAAGGCGACTCGGTGAAACAGGGTCAGCTGCTTGCCGAAATTGACAGCACCGACATGATTGCCCAACGGAATTCTGTTGCGGTGTCGAAAGTTTCGGCACAGGCAGGTAAATCGCAGGCCGTGGCGAAATATGAATTCGATTCGAAAAACGTGGAAGTGCTGAAAATCAACACCGAACGGGCAAAAGAGGATTTCGAACGTGCTAAAACGCAATATGCCGGTGGTGTGGCTACAAAAGAGCAGTTCGACCATGCCAAAAAAGCGTTTGAAACTGCCGAGGCCCAGTTTGCGGCCGGAAAAGCCCAACTCCAGTTGTCGAAAACACAGGTGGCAAGTTCCGAAACGAGTATTGCCTCATCGCAGGCGCAGATCGATGCCATCGACACCCAGCTCAAAAACACCCGCTTGTACTCGCCGGTCGATGGCGTGGTGGCAAAACGTTGGCTGCTTGCCGGTGATGTGGTTAACCCGGGCCAATCTGTCTACACGGTCAACAATAATTCGAAATTCTGGGTGCTGGTTTACCTCGAAGAAACAAACATGGAACGATTGCATATTGGCCAGGCGGCCCGTTTCACGCTCGACACTTACCCCGATGCTGTTTTCAACGGGAAAATATTCTATGTCGGTTCTACTACCGCTTCGCAATTTTCATTGATTCCGCCCAGCAATGCATCGGGCAACTTCACCAAGGTGACTCAGCGCGTGCCGGTGAAAATATCCATCGATTCAACCGAAAAAGGCAAAAAACTGGCTGAATACCGCTTGCTTACAGGTATGTCGGCTGTGGTTAAAATCGTTAAGTGAGGATGAGGAAGATTTCGCATACGCACAAGATACGCCGCAAGCTCCGGAAAACCCATTCGGGTTTCCACCCCCAAAACCAACGCTACAAGTGGTTTGTGCTGGGAAACGTGATGCTCGGTACTTTCATGGCCGTACTCGACAGCACCATCGTCAACGTGAGCCTGCCTAAAATCATGTCGTCGTTCGGTGTGGGCTTATCCACCATCGAATGGGTGATTACGGCCTACATGCTGGCCATGGCTGCCATGCTGCCTACTTCGGGCTGGTTGGCCGACAAGTTCGGTTATAAAAAAGTCTATTTCTGGGGTTTGTTCCTTTTTACCTTCGGTTCGTTTTTATGCGGGCTTTCGGAAAACGAAACTACCCTGATATTGTCGCGAATCATTCAGGGGCTGGGAGCCGGAACCATACAACCACTTGGCATGGCGATAATTACCCGCGAATTTCCCCCGCAGCAACGTGGTATGGCCTTGGGGTTCTGGTCGATATCCGCAGCTGCTTCGGTTTCGTTCGGGCCGCTCATTGGCGGTTACCTGATTGATAATTTCAGTTGGCCGCTTATTTTCAATGTGAATGTCCCCTTTGGGATAATTGCCTTGCTGCTGACAATTGTTATTCAGCGTGAATTTGTCCATCCCAGTGCCCGGAAATTCGATTATGTGGGCTTTGTATCCATTGTCACGGCATTGCCGGTGCTGCTTTACGCATTGTCCGAAGGGAATGCCCAGACAAACTCGGCTGGTTGGGCTGCACCGCATGTGCTGGCCTGTTTTGCCATTTCCATAGTCGGATTTGCGGTATTCTTCACGCAGGAACTTACAACCGGGAGCCCGTTGCTGGATTTGAAATTATTGAAGGACAGGAATTTCGGTATGTCGAATGCCGTGCTGTTTTTGTTTGGCATGGGCATGTTCGGGAGCACATTCCTGCTTCCGCTGTACCTGCAAAATTCAATGGGTTACACCGCCTTGCAATCCGGGGCTGTTTTCCTTCCGGTTGGGATTTTACAGGGCATTATTTCACCTCTTGCGGGTACTTTTTCCGATAAGGTGAACCCGAAACTGCCTGCCATTCTGGGTATTACATTGCTTGTAATCAGTTTTTTCCTGAACTCGCAGCTTTCGTTCCTCACCGAACGTCCGTTTGTGATGACTTCGCTGTACTTGCGCGGATTGGGTATGGGGCTCATTTTTACGCCGCTCAGTTCGTTGTCGCTGTCCAATATTTCGCGTGAGAAAATGGCCCAGGCCTCGGGAATAAGCAACACCATACGGCAGGTGGCCGGAAGTTTTGGTGTGGCAATATTTTCGACCATGCTCACGGCACGTGTCAACTACCACGTCCAGGTGTTTGGTGGCGCTATCCAAACGAATTCGCAAACATTCAGGAATACGATGAACGGCATTGCCACTTATATCCAGCACCATGCGGGAGGTTCGTATGCCACGGCGGCCAGACAGGGGCAAAGCGTGCTCATGTCGCATGTCAGTTCGCAGGCTTTTATCCAAGGCGTTAACGATGATTTCCTGGTTGCGGCGGTTATCAGTTGCCTGTGTTTTATCCCTATTTTGATGATGCGCAAAAAGAAGAATGTGCCTCAAATTCCCGGAACTGCCCATGTGGCCGAATAAAAACAATTTCAAAACGAGTTTCAAATAATATGGTTATGAAAATTAAGAAATATGTCCTTGTCATTTCCCTGGTTTCCACCGGCTTGGCATCGGCCCAGGTTTCGGGCGACTCGCTGGCGCTTTCGGATGTGCTGGGGCAGGTGATGAAAAACTATCCTTTGCTGAAAAAGTCAGAAAAGGAACTGGATGCAGCCGATGCTAAAATCGGCCTGACCAAAACCGCTTATCTGCCCGATGTCGCCTTTTCGGCTTCGTATACCCGCATTGGCCCGACCACTGCTATTTCAATGCCCATAGGAGGGGCGTTGCATACGCTCGAATTGTTTCCTCCCAATGTGTACAGTGCCGCTTTTTCGGTGAACCAGAGCATTTACGACTTTGGCAAGACGGATAAGAACCTGGCTGTCGACCAGAGGAATAAGGAAATGCTGGAACTGAATGCCAGCCAAACCAAGCAGCGTTTGTCGATGGCGGTCATGGGGAGTTTTTATACCATCAGCATGCTCCAGGAAGCTATCCGGATAAAGGATGAACAGTTGAAAGCATTGAACGAACACCTCCAGTTTATTGAAAAAAGGGCTGCCACGGGGTCGGCCACCAAATACGATGTCCTTTCAACCAACGTGCGCGTGTCGGCCACCGAAAACCAGAGGATCGACCTGGCAGGCGCCTTGCAGGTGCAGGCTTCGGTGTTGAATTCTTACCTGGGTCGTCCGGCAAACAGCCCGTTGAAGGTACGGAAAGAATTGAATTCCACCATGCTGGTTTCTTCCACCGATTCGTTGTGCAACGAAGCTTTTGCCAACCGGAGCGAACTGAAAATAACCCGCCAGAAAGAAGAAATTTCCAAGTCGAAAATCGATGTCGTTGCGGCGCAGAACCGGCCATCGCTGAATGCTTTTGCCTCGGGTGGATTCAAAAACGGTTATTTCAACAGCCGTTTCGAAGATACGGGCAGGCTCAATTATGCGGTAGGGGTGGGGTTGAAAATGCCTGTATTCGATGCAAGCCGTTCGAAACAGGCCAAGATAATGGCTAAAGCCGATTTGGAAGCGAACCAGCAGGATACCGAACTGGCTAAACGCAACATTACCAACGAAGTAATTGAAAACCGGGAAAATGCACTGTCGGCGCTGAAAAAAGTAAAGCAATCGGAATTGCAGCTGCAGCAGGCTTCACAGGCCTACGAGTTGGCCAAAATAAGCTTCGAAGCCGGCTCGATTACCAACCTCGATTTACTTAATGCCAATACGCAACTTTCTGAAAGTGAGTTTGCTTTGTTCAAAGCAAAAATTGATTACACGGTGAGTCTGTTGAAATTGAAGCTGGCTACCGGAGGACAAATTTATTGAGGCGGTGCAATATTGGCGATGTTGCGAATGGGCACTTGAAAATTACAATGTTCAACTGCCGATTCGCATTATTCATTCAATTCCTCTAATTTTAAACCGTTGGATTAAACCATTTATATCAGTTAAAGTCCAAATTGCTGTCAAAATATATTCAAGTAATCGTTTCTAAAATTTCCTTCGATGCGGCAACACTTATTATTTTTCATCTTTCTTTTCAGTCTTTCCCTTTCTGCGCAGCATAGTATCCAATCGCTTGTGGTCGATTCAAAGAACGGGCTTCCTGTCGAATTGGGGACAATCCGTTTGCTGAGGGCCTCCGATTCCACGCTGGTTGCCGGATGCCGGACCGATACGAAAGGGAGTTTTATATTGCCAAAGGTGAAACCGGGAAGTTATGTTTTGAAGATAAACTCCATCGGTTACAACGAATACAAGCATCCCATCACGGTCGAAAACAGGGATGTGCTGCTGAAAAGCATTCAGCTGGTCGAAAATCCCCGTTTGCTGAACGAAGTGCAGGTGACAGGCACGGCAGCCCAGATGGTGGTGAAAGGCGATACCATGGAATACAATGCCACGGCATTTAAAACTCCTGAAAATGCCGTTACGGAAGACTTGCTGAAACGCTTGCCGGGAGTAGAAGTAACTACGGATGGGAAAATTACAGTGAATGGGCAGGAGATAAAAAAAATCCGGGTGGATGGGAAAAAGTTTTTCAATGACGATATTGAAATGACCACCAAAAACCTGCCTGCCGACATGATTGACAAAATCCAGGTGCTGGAGCAAAAGTCGGACATGGCAAAACTTACTGGTTTCGAGGATAATGACACGGAGCGAATTATCAATATCACCACCAAGCCCAACCGCCGGAAAGGTGTGTTTGGGAATGTGATGGGAGGTGGCGGTCTCGATACAAATCTTGACCCGCGTTACGATGCCAACGCATTTGTCAATATCATGGATGGCGAAGCGCAGACTGCTGTTACAGGTGGAGCCAATAACATCAATACAACCCGAAGCGGACGTGGCCGTTTCAGTGGGTGGGGCGGGGCAAGCAGTGGGATTACCGCCACGCAAAACCTGGGTTTGAATAACAATACAGTTGTAAATAAGAAACTTAAGATTGGCGGCGATGCTTCTTTCAATCATGCCGAGAATGTGGGGCAGTCATTAAGTGAAAAGGAAAGTTACCTGAAGGACCTCCAATATAATGACAGTGATTCAACCGCCTCGGTTAACGGAAATTACTCGACTAGTATGAGGCTGGAGATGGAGTGGAAGCCCGATAGTATGAATACTTTTGTGGTTCAACCCAATTTTAGTTACAACCGCAGTTTCTCAGATAGCTACCGCAACTACCTGTACCGCACCGAAGGCGACAGCACCAGCTGGGGGAACAGCACGAATAATGGAAATGGTTGGGGCATCGATGGGGGATTGAATGTGATCTATAACCGCAGATTTGCCAAGCCCGGGCGTTCGTTCACAGCCAATGTGGGGGCCGGGTTGTCGCATAGCGAAAATGAAAGCACCAATATCTCAATTAAAAAAACCAGGACAACGGCACCCCCCCCCATAGACCAGAAAACGTTTAGCAATACCGACAGGCTGAATTACAATGTGCGCATGTCGTTTGTCGAGCCATTGTGGAATGTGAAAAACATGCTCGAAACAGCCGTTTCGTTCAGGAATACAACCACCGATAGCAAAAAAGACCAATACAATAGAGATGAGCAAGGTGCTTACAACCAGAAAGATACTGTTTATAGCAACACTTTCGGGAATGTCTTCCACCGCGAATCGCTGGAACTGAATTACCGGTATGCCGAAAAGAATTATAATTTGATGCTGGGGATAAAAGCCGAGCCTGCCCAGACTTCGAACCAACGCTATTACGCCAACGGGGTAGGCAAGGATACGACATACGGGGTGGTTAATTTTGCACCGACGGCTCGTTTCCAGTATAATTTCGAGAAAAAGAAATTCATTCGGGTCGACTACCGGGGGCAAACCAACCAGCCTTCGATAAACCAAATGCAGCCGGTGAAAAATAATTCGAACCTGATGAACGAAACGGTTGGCAATCCGGGTTTGGATCCCGAGTTCAGCCAAAACTTAAGGATGTTCTTCAGTTCGTTCAACGATAAGACATTCTCTTCGTTCAGCGCCATGGTCATGGCCGACGCCACCAAGGATGCCCTGGTTTCGAACAGTTTGTACGACGAAACCGGAAAACAGTATAGCCAGACAGTGAATTCCAAGGCAATGCCTTACAGGTTGAACTCGAACATCATGTTCAACACGCCCATTATCCAGAAAAGGCTGCACTTCAACACCAGTACTTCCGGTTCTTACGAAATGCGCTATGGTTATTCTACGAAAGGAATGAGCACCGCAGATATAGATATTGAACATCTCCGGCTTGGCGACTTAAGCAGTACCCGCCGCTGGGGCGTGAACGAGCAGCTGTCGCTCACTCTTACCCACGATGTGGTTGAAATTGGTGCAAGCGGAACAGCCCGTTACTCTAACACAACCAATAACCTCAGCCTTAATACATCGAAAACTTGGGATTGGACTGGCCGTGGAAACGTGGTTTTGCATTTGCCGTATAAAATCAACTTCGCCTCGGACCTCAATTACACCACACGGCAAGGTTATTCGAATTTCGACCAGGACGAGCTGATTTGGAATGCCTCTGTCGATAAAGTATTTTTAAAAAACAAAGGGGTATTGGCCTTGAAATGGATTGATATCCTGGGACAGCAAAAGAATATCCGCCAGACCATCGGCGATAATTATATCCAGTACAACAAGTATAACACGCTGACCTCTTATTTTATATTGAGTTTCTTGTATAAAATTAACGAATTTAAGGGCTCTGGAAACAGACCGTTCAACCCCGACCAGCGGTTTGGCCCCGGTGGCGACAGACCGCATGGTGGAGGACAGGGTGGCTACATGAGAAACCAAATGGATTAATCCATGCAGCTCCATGGGCTTGCCCAAAAAAGCACCGGAAGAAATGCGGTTATAATCCGGTGCGTTTCAGGCTGTATTCAATTACCAGGATCCCTATTTTGCTGTTCAGGTTCATAACGGGAGTTACAACGGTAAGTAGGGAGTCATTTTGAAAACTGATTGTCTCCTGGCTCATTAAAGCTACCTGGTCGGGATAAATGGAACCTTCATCTTTCTTATTGGTCGAAAGCGAAACCTTCGAGGTAGCGGCATCGACGAATTCCACTTTGCTAATGCCGGGTTCTGAAATTATGTTCCGGAAAAACTGGTTGACCTGGTCTTTGTTCTCACGGATCAACTCACCACGTATGGCCCACGAAAATGTTTTGGCAGCTATCTTCATTTGGTCGGTCGATACGCTGTCCATTCTGTCCTGGTAACCCGACTTCAACGTGGCGATGCTTTTGTTGTACCGGTATTCCATAATTTTATACAAGGCAAAACTTCCAGACAATAAAACTGCAATGATGATTAATAATACCTTGGCCAATTTGTTTTTCTTGATTGTGCCGACCGGTTGGGCTTTTTTGTTTTCGTTTACTTGCTTCATGTTGTCTATTCGTTTTATGTTGGTTTATAATTTTGGTTTATAATTTTATAGCATGCAATATTTCTGATAAGTACAAGGGTTTTTAAACCAAGCTTCGAAAATAATTTCAATTATTCTGTCAAGCAAGAAATTTCCTGGTTTTTGGCAACTTATTTTTAGTTTTAAAAATATCTGTAAGTGCAGATTCCAGCGTTGGGAAATTGAATTGATAACCAGCGCTTAATAAATTTTCAGGTATCAGGTATGAGCTTTTCAGGATTAAATCCGGTTCCGTACCCAACAGTTTTGCCCCAAGCCTGATAGCAAATTCCGGTGCAGGAATACCAATCCCAACTTTTTTTGCATCGCGCAGTGTAAACATAAATTCCTTGTTCGAAACCGGGGTAGGAGCAGTGCAGTTGAAAATGCCCTTTAATTCAGGATTCTCGAGCAGGAATAAAATAATCCGGAAATAATCCTCGATATGAATCCAGCTGAATACCTGTTGTCCGCCGGCTTGTGGCCCTCCTAGTCCGAGGCTGGCCAGCTTGCTCATGGGTTTAAGTGCGCCGCCATCCTTTCCCAGCACTACCGAGGTGCGTAACGCCACCTGCCTTGTCGCGGGAAGCCGGAAATCGAAAAAGGTATTTTCCCATTCGGATACAAGCCTGGCAAGGAAACTGTCGTCCGTTTCATGTTTTTTCTCGGTCATGCCGTGGGTCGACGATGGTTTGTAGATACCGGCAGCGCTGGCATTAATCCATAATTTTGGTGGTGTTTTGCAGGCTGATATGGCATTACCAATTTTGCGGGTCGAATTTAACCGTGATGAAACAAGTTCCTTTTTGTTCGAACCGGAATGAATGGAATTGATGGATTTTCCGGCCAGGTTAATCACTAACTCAGCTTCTTCGAGTGCATCTGTGAGTTCAGCTTCATTCCACGATACATGTCCTGGTTGCCTGGAAACTATGAACGTGTCGTAACCGTTTTTGTTGAATCGGCTGGTTAAGTAACTGCCAATAAATCCGGTACCTCCTGCAATTACAACTTTTTTCATTCGTTACAGTGGATAAACTGAATTAAAAACAATAAAGATACCCGAAAGTTTTGAATTTGATAATTTCCTGTTGTAAATAAAAAAACTCCCCGGCATGACTTGCAAGGGAGTTTTATGTGTGAATGCCGGATAACTTTATTCGTGTGCACCCATTTTGAGCATACTGATTTCGCGTTCGGTAAGGAAACGGTATTTGCCGCGTGGAACATTCTTTTTGGTAAGCCCGGCAAAGAATACTCGATCCAAGCGAATGATCTTATACCCGAGTTTCTCAAAAATGCGTCGTACAACACGGTTTTGTCCCGAGTGGATCTCGATTCCCAGTTGCTTCAAATCGCCCTCCTTCACAAATTCGAGTGCATCTGCCGCAATGGTGGTGTCGTCAAGCGCAACCCCGGTCATGATGGTGTCGAAATCTTCTTTTTCAAGCGGTTTTTCAAGGGTCACGTGGTATATTTTTTTCTTGTCGTACTTTGGATGCGTGAGTTTCGAAGCCAAATCGCCATCGTTCGTGAGCAACAATACACCCGTTGTGTTCCTGTCGAGGCGTCCTACAGGGTAGATGCGTTCGCTGCACGCATTCTTTACCAGGTCGAGCACGGTAAGCCTGTCGTGCGTGTCTTCCGAAGTGGTAACACAATCTTTCGGCTTGTTGAGGAGTATGTACACTTTGCGTTCCGAACGCACAGTTTGGTCATGGAACATGATTTTGTCGGTAGGCAATACCTTTACCCCCATTTCAGTTACTATTTCCCCATTCACCGAAATGACCCCGGCCTGGATGTATTCGTCGGCTTCGCGGCGCGAACATATTCCCGCGTTGGCCAGGAATTTGTTCAGGCGCACGGGTTTTGTCATGTCCACATTGTTTTTCCTGAATTCGAGTTGTTTCTTGTTGCTGTATTTCGAGTTCGGATTGTAGTCGTCGCTTTTACGGATGGGTCTACGGAAAGTGGTTCCATCTTTTTTGTTGTCGAAACGTGTTTCAATATATTCCCCTTTGGGGTTGTTGCCCGGCTTCCTGAACGATAACTTGTCTGTGCCTTGTCTTTCTTCCGAGTTGTGGTTTACGCGGCCATATGTTTTTTCTCCGTCTTCCTGCTGTCTTTCCCATGGTTTGCGTTCGCCATACGAGGGTTTGTTGTTCCTGTCTTCCCACGGCTTGCGTTCGCCATACGAAGGTTTGTTGTCACGGTTTTCCCATGGCTTTTTAGGCCCGCCGAATGCTGGTCGCCCGCCTTCCCTGTTTTCCCATGGCTTG
>DATGXD010000093.1:0-6569 GCA_035299105.1 Paludibacter sp.
GACTGGTGTGCCGGGGCATTTGTCGAGGTAATCGGGTATGCTGTCGGAATCGCTGTCGAGCAAGCAACCGGTCGAATCTACCGCGCCACGTGCTTGAACCGGTGTGCCGGGGCATTTGTCCAAATAATCGGCCACACCGTCGCTATCGGTGTCCAGGGGGCATCCGTTTTTATCGGCAATGGCATTTTTGGGGGTTTGGGGGCATTTGTCGACATAATCGGGGGCTCCATCGCCGTCCGTATCGGCTGGGCATCCGGTCGTATCCACCCTGCCATAGGCGGCTTCCGGTGTGTCGGGGCAAATGTCCTTGTAGTTTGGGATACTGTCGCCATCGGTATCCAACGGGCAACCGTTGCTATCCACATACCCTCCGGCTTCAGGTGGTGTGCCGGGGCATTTGTCCTGGTAATCGGGAACCCCATCGTTGTCCGTATCCAACGCGCGGCCTTTTTTATCGACTGCAACATGCCGGGGAGTTCCCGGATATTTATCCTTGCGGTCGGGTACCCCATCCTTGTCGGAGTCCTTGTTGCTCCCGAACACGATATTGAAGCCGAGGGCCAGGTTCACCCCCTTTGTGTTGGAAGGGACATAGTTGAATGTGTTGTAACGGACAAACCTCATTGGCACGTAATCGGCGCCCAGGAACATGTGCAGGAACCCAAGCCGGAGTCCGAGCCCGGCGCCGACATTGCTCCACCGCCCGTTCATCAGCGAATAGGAGGTGGACAGGTCGAACCAGCTTAAAGGCTTGAGGTTGAGCGATGTGGTTACTTCCTCGAACATCCGGCCCCTGTGCATCATGGTCCTTGAAAGCAATCCAAGTGTTATTTTATCCTTCACCAGCCCAAATTCCAACCCTACATTCAGTTTGGGGTCGGTATAAGTCCTGTACGACCCGCCAATGGTCGAGTCTACGCCAATGGCATTCTCGAGTATTCCACTCATTATGCTGTCGCTGTTCGGGCTGAAAAGCTGTGAAGTCACATCGTTGGAGTCGAACTGGATGGTAGCGGTGTACGAGCGGGTGTTCTTTGTCCAGTTTATCATGCCCAGGTCGACAACGGCCGCCGACAGGGTAAGGTTTGGAATAATTTTCCAGGTTGCCCCCAGGTCTAACCCCAGCCCGGTGCCGGTAGGCTTGGTGAGTTCCGTCATTATATCCTGGCCTCCCGTGATGATGGACGAGAGGTCGGTCGGGTTCAGTTCCAGCGGGCTTGCCAGTTTAAGGTTTGTTGTCCCCGATATTTTCAGCCCGTCGGATGTATCGAGCTTGACATCGTTATTGACCTGTCCCTGCATGATTCCCCATAGGTACTTGGCTTTCAACCCGATGGAAAGACGGTCGTTCCAATTCCTCGAATAGCCCAGGCCGGCTTCGAGGTAGGACGAAAAGTCGAGTCCCCAATGGCCGTCGCTGATATACTTGCTTGCCATTAGCTGGAAACTGGTTTTTCCGGCCACCGACAAGTTCCAGTAGCTGTTGCCGGTTCGGAACCCCATTGCCAGGAAGTTGAGGTCCAGGTTGGTCCCTATCAGGGTGTTGGGCCTTATTGCTTTCAGGAAATTGTTGAAATTGCCATGCGGATGCAGGAAAGTAATGGGAGGCCCGTCGGGATCCAGCGGGTCTTTATAAATGATATCTTTCACCGTCAGCGAATTGTTCCCGATGCCGAACCCTGTATATCCGATTGGGGTCAGCCCAAAGTAGAAGTTGTTCAGCGGTTGGAAAGCCGGGTTCAATTTGTTCCGGTAGGGAACATTATCCATGAAATAAAGCGTGTTCACTTGTTGTGCCACCAGGCTTGAATAGCTGGACACAAGCACAAGGATATAGAGTAGAAGTTTTTTCATAAAATCGGTTTTTTTGAAGTTTTGCCCCGGTGCGGGAGCGATTTTATTTTCCGCCTATGGAATCCACGTTTACCGTAGCGTTCAGGTAAAGCAAATCGAATTGCACCCCAACGGTGTTGTTCCTGGTAATCTGGATACCGGTGCTGGCATCCTTGCTGCCGACCGAGAATTTGATTTTCAAGTCCTTCAGCTTTTTCAGGTCCTCAAACGAATTCTTGTTGAAATGGATATTGATTGCCGAACTTGCGGTACTTGTCGAAAGCCCGTTGGCATCCACATTTGGGGCATCCACCTGGTAGGTTCTCGTAAACCCGGGCAAAGCCAGCTGGTTCCCCTGTTCGTCGGTGAAGCTGGTGAATTCAATCTTGAATTTAACGGGGATATTGTTCTTCACTGTCATGTTCAATGCAAAGGAATCGGGTACCGTTTTCAGAACATCCGAGATGTTGGTTCCCAAATCGGGTACGTCCAATGTGTACGACAATGAAGTCCCGCTTTCGAAATAGAGCGGTATCTTGGCTTTGTATTTCACCTTTATCTTGTTTTCCGACAAAATGTAATTTGCACTGGTTGGATGCTGGCTGACCATGTCCATGTCGTTTTCGCACGAAAATTTATACCGGTACAGATTGTAATTCTTTGTCAGGTCGAAGAGCAGGTTTGTTTTTCCCCAATTCCTGTTCAACTGCCTGAAATTGTGTATTGTAAACGACCCGATTTTGTCCGGTTTGCCGATTCTTTCGGTAGCCGAGCTGCTGCCGTTGAAGTCGGCATCGGCATACACGGCCGGGTTCTGGGTGTCGAGCGCCCTGATTTGGTCGATGTTGAATTTCAGGTAGGTTCCGTTGTTGCACACCAACTGCAAGTCAATCTGTGGGTTGGCAGGTTTTAGCTGTACGTCGAGACCCGAACTGGATTTGAGTGCCGATGAAATATCCATCGGTATCTCCTGCGCCTGGGTGTTTGTAATCTCGGGGTTGAATAATCCAAATGCCACATCGAATTCCATCGAGTTGATTGAAACGGTGAGGCCGATATTCCCCGCCACGAAGGGTTGGGTACCCTGGTTGATGAGTATTTCGGCCTTCACCGGCAAAAGCGAGGGATAGCCCTGGGTCATTATTTTCAAATCGTGGAGGGTTACATCGGCGGGGACATTGAATGCCTGGGGGGTAAAGTCAACGGTGACCGGTGTCCCGTTTTTATGCAGCAGCTTGTTGCCCGGGAAAGTCAGCCTGACTGTATAATCGGATGGCGAAAGCATCGGCGATTGGATTGAGAACCTGAAATTCAACGATTTCAGCCACACGCTGTCCACCTGCTGGTTGCTGGCATCGCCGTTCAGGCCAAGGTCAATATTCTCGGTCACTGATAGTTCAGGTATCGAAACAGGCGGAGTTATCAACAGTCCCGGGGTGAATGGGGCGAATGAAAAGTCCACGGGGTTTTCGGCAAATACCAAGGTCAGCATCGGGGTCGAAATATCCATGCTGTCGGTTTGCAGCAACATGATGGAATCGTGGTCTATCACCACATGGTCCATGCTGTCGGTGTTCAATATGTCGGCCAGGCTGAAGCTGAAGTTTGCGTGGAGGGGTATCGAACCCTCTAGTTTCAGGTCTTTCGAAACCGTTGCGATATCCAGGTCTTCCGTGCATGAAACAAGGAACACGGTCATGAAACCTGTAAGCAACGAAAAGAAGAGGTATATTCTTTTTCTCATAACTGTTGATTTTTTTTGATTGGTTAGTATAATGGTTGGTGGATTTGGCATCTTGTTCGGTCAAAGAAGCTTTGCGGGGAAATCGGACAAAACAAAATGAATGGAAATGTTTTTTTGCAAAGATATGTTCTTTGCTGTTAAAATGATTACGGGGCAGGAATATTTTTATAAAATCGTAGGGAACGCCGCAACTATCCTGTCCATCTGTTCGAAGAAAGCAAGGGTTTGTTTATCGAACATTTAACGTGCGGTTCCGGGAAAGGGGATAAGGGGATATATCCCGGGTGGTTCGGTAAAAGCAATTAATTGGCGGACAAATGTGCCCGCAACTTGAGTTCCAGCCAGGTGGTAGGAACATTGGGTGATTTCATATATACCTCTACCCATATTCGGGGCCAGGCTGTACCCTGGTGCGTACGGAATAAGGTTTATCCCGCAGCACAGGGCGCCTTGTATTCAGCCGGCACTAGTTGAAAGATAGTTGAAAGTCAGGGTTCCGAGCTATGAATGGACGAAAATGGATTGCCTTGCAATCATAATTTGTAAAAGTTATCATAGCCTATGCCCAGGTCGAAGCGCCCTTTTGAAATGGCTATGGGCTCGTTGTGGTAAAATGTCTTGAAATTGAAGGTGCCGGAGAGGATGGTTTCTGTCATCTCCTTGTCGACAAACAGCTTCTGGACCCGCTTAAAGTGTATCTGACCTTCGAACACATTCAACCTCAGGGGAACATTGTTTTCATACAAAGTTACGACACAGGCATCCGATGCCAGGTTAACCGTACTGTCGTTCAGCGACACCAAACCGGTATAATCGTTTGGCACATAGCCTTTTATGCTTATTTTCAATGTCGTTGGATTTCCGCGCCACTCGCCTGCCAGCCGCAAGTTGAAGGTGTCGGCTGAAACAATGATCTTGGCAGGCAAGTCCTGGTTGTTCGACACGAAGACACTCCGGTCGATGTATGCACCAAAGGTGTTGTATCCCCATTCGGAGTATGCCGGAAGCCCCGGGTTGTTCACATCCGGGACAAAAACCGATTGGTCGAGGGTTTCTTCGGTGCAAGAGGTTGCCAGCAGCAGGCAGGCTATTATGGGGAGGAGGATATGTTTTTTCATTTTGTCCGAAAATTTTAATGGTTGGTTATTTCAATGGGATTTCTATTGTAAAATGGCAGCCGCTTAACAATCCGGGGTCGACCAATGTGGAGCTGGATGTTTGGAAAACATAAGGCAGGTCTATTTCAAAGCTGTATTTGATATGTTCGTCGTTGCCCCAACGTGCTCCCAGCGAACTGTAGAACCTGGTCGACCACCAATCGAGGCTGCCGGCTTTAGCCATGACATCCTGTTGGTAGGGAGCCATTGCTGCATTCTGGAAATTGACATCCGTGGTTGTTGCCAACATCCGGCCCAGTTCGGCGCCTCCTTTCAGGAACAAGCTGAAATATTTTGTTTTTATCGGGCTCACGCTGATTTCGACCGGTATCCCCAGGTAATCGTTGCCCTGTTTCACTCCTTTTACCCGGTAATATTCCGAGTTGCTTCCATCCTGATTGCCCTGGAGATAGAAGAAATCGTTGCTCTCCGGGTCGCCCTGCCGTATGTAGCTGCTTACATGCATATACCGGAGGCCTGAACTGATGCTGACCGGGAATTTACTGAATTGGTAGCGGGGAATGATACCGACGCTGGCGACTGACATGTTGGAAGAAAGGCCTCCATCAAAGTAATTGCTGAAATCGTAATAGCCCGACCCCGCCGCATGACGGATTATCCATTGGCTTTTGATAGTCGGGTTGGTAGCCATTGATGTTCCTAAATCAAGGCCGAGAAAGAATTTATCCGGCCCGGCCGATTGGCTGAAAATGGCTGTGGAACAAATACAAAAAGATAAAATGAGGAGGATCTTTTCGTGCTTCATATATACAAAGGTTGAAATTAATATTTTTGTCGTTTGCAAAATTAATAATTCCAACTCATTTTGTTTATATAAATTTGAAATATTTTTCCTTTCCCGGCTAAGAATATTCCACACGAACCAAAGGCCGGGCATGCACATGGGGGATTCTATATATGGCTATAAAATATGTTGTTGGTAATAAGTATTTTAATGCTAGCGAAGCCGGAAGCCACACTGGGGGGATATCGGGATTTCTCCTTACCGGAACCAAACCCCTGGGCAATATATTAAAGTTTATACAAGAGCTTACATAAGTCAACGCAAGTTCGGTATAAGATTCTTTGAATTTCTTTTTGATTTAACAAGAACTTGTCTTATCTCGAACTCACGTTAAGTTAGATTGTTATTGAAAGCAGGAAGCTGATTTACGCGGTTTTAGCGGATGGAATTATTGTTTTATAATTCTGTGAACCAGCGCATTGCCATTTACTTCTACCTGGAGTAAATAGACTCCGGAAGCCAGGGTGCGGATGTCGACTTCGAATACCGCCTTGTTCGAAGTGGCTTTATACAAGCTGTTCCCTCCTGCATCGAACAAGTTGACTAACATGCCGGCTCCATCCGCGTGGTTATTCTCGATTCGCACTTTGCCGGCTCTGGCCATATCGACAACATTCACCACACTTGCCTGTGGATGGTGTTCCTCTGTGGTTGTTCCGCTTATCCGGTAAATTTTACCGCTTGTCAGGCCAGCCACATACAATTGCCCGGCCGCATCTTCGCCGAAAGTGCTGAAGTTGTTGCCGCTGTAGGTTCCAAAATCTTCAGCTATCCAGCCGTCCCCGCCCTTATGCAACATGCTTATTTTATCGGAACAATAGTCGGCAAAAAAGTAGTACCCGTAGAATGAAACTTGCTTCGATCCCCGGTACACGTAACCACCCGTGACAGAACATTCGGGATTGTGGCCATATACATACACCGGAAATGTGTAGTCGGCCGAAGCGTTGCATCCATCGATATTGTATGCCGCATTGCCTTCGAAACACCGCCAACCGTAGTTGATACCGCCCGTACCGGCGGGTTGGAA
>DATGXD010000094.1:0-2601 GCA_035299105.1 Paludibacter sp.
GATATGGTTGCTCATGACCACAAATGCATAGATTTCAAGCCCTTTATTGGCCTGGCAGTATTTTAAGCTATCCGTCACGATATCCCGGTAAACCTTTCGGGTGAATAAATCCACCCATTCCACTATCTGGAAGGTGACATAATGCAGCGCTTCCTGATCTACTATTTTATAACCGGTGGCCATGAATGGCATGTTTTAACCATAAACAATACAAATATAATAGCTTTTCCATTTTTCTGAATATGCAAGGCAAGAGCCTTGCTTTTAGCTGCGACATAGCGGGACGCTATGCCGAACATACATGCCAACCTACACTACAGCCAACAGGGAAAATATCTTAGCGGCTTGGAGTCTTGGCGACTTAGCGCCAGGACACAAAGTCAATCTGAAGATTAAGGATATTTCGTTGCGGCTTTGTGTCTTAGAGCCTTTGCGTACAAAATAGTATATTTAAATTTATTGGTATAAACTAAGTAAGTGGTCATAATTAATGATATGTTTTTTTTCGCCAATAATCAGGTAGACAGACTTGTAACTCGTAACTAATTACTTGTAACTACTTAAATCTGTGCTTTCACTTATATTAATTCTGATCATTTACTTACAAGTTTGTATATCTGATTATTGTTAGTAAAAAGCACAGCGCTAATTACAACCAGAAACATATGCTAATGGACAGGCAGAAAGCCATTCAAAGGCTAAAAAACAATTCCGAGGATGCTCGGACAGTTGTTTCAAGGTTGAAAGACAATTCCGAAGACGCTCGGACATTTGTTTCAAGGTTGAAAAACAATTCCGAGGATGCTCGGACAGCTGTTTCAGGGGTGAAAGACAATTCCGAGGATGCTCGGACAGTTGTTTCAAGAGTGAAAAACATTTCCGAGGACGCTCGGACAGTTGTTTCAAGGGTGAAAGACAATTCCGGGCAAAACGGCAGCCCTTTCTCTGCCATGGAATGAACTTCCGGTGCGCCTCATTATTTTAGGAACAGATTCAAAAGCGGCACAACCAACTGCAATTTTCATGTATTTCATTTTTTCGGTTTCAGGTCTGTCCAGGTTATAAAACAAACTGCACTTGCTCACTATACTCTACGTTGGTTGTACCGCCGATTGATTATTAGTCCTGCACCCAAACAGTTATTTCTTTTCCGTCTTTTATGACAGTGATATACTTCCCTCCTTCAATTTTACTCATTTCTAAAGGAGTAAGTTTTTTGAAATTTGCGGCATCTTCTTTTTTAGTTTTCATGTGTATAAATTTTATGATTAATTGATGCCGCAATATTATATCATTTATTTTCAGTGCTTTATAATTTTTTTCTCATCTTTTTCTCATCAAATTCTAATTTTAGTTCATTTAACAGCACAATGTCATATCATTCATTTTCAATACATTATCATTTTTCCTGTTTTTTCCTAATCTACAATTCATCCGACACCGAAACATCATATCATTCACTTTCAACGCCTTATTATTTTCCCTCTCATTTTCTTTCTAATTTTTTTCTAATCAAATTCTAATTTTTAGTACTTTTGACGATAAATCCCAAGTACCTCAAGATTTAGTATATAAGATTCATTTTAAATCCTAATTTTAACATACAGTCCATCAGATGAAGAATCGAATCATCACCTATATTTCAATTTTGTGTTTGATATTAATACTGATCTCGCAGATTTATGTGGTGGCAGATTATTATCACATAATGGAACGCTCGTTAAAGAAAGAAATTAATGCGGTACTCGACGATGCTTATCATGCCGAACTAGACTTACGTCAAAAATCGCGGACAAAAGGTTCAAAAATCATAGCTGTTCCACCACCGAAAACCGCAGAAAACACGGTTGTTTATAACCTGGACAAGATGGATAAGAAAAATTCGAAGGGAGCTAATGATGACATTATGAAAATAATGAATACCGCCATAAACGACTACATCAGTAAAGAGCGTCCACTGAATATCTACAAATTAGATAGTATTACGACTACCATACTGCGTGTGCGCAACATAGAATCCAATTTTGTGGTTCGGGTACTCAATCCTACCACAGGCAAGGTACTGGAGAGTTCTAAAAAAGTGCTTGCCGGGTCACGTTTTCTTATTTATTCCAAACAGGTGCCACTTGATTTTGAAAATAAAAAATCACTACAACTGATTTTATTGAACCCATTGGGCAATATATTTAAACGAATGGGGATTTTTTTGGTGGGGGCTTTTGTGCTCTCCTTATCTTGCTTTTATGGCTTATGGCATCTGTTCCGCACCCAGTCGCGCCAGAAGAAACTGATAGAAGTGAAAAACGATTTCTTCGGCAACACGGCCCATGAGCTGAAACGCCCGGTGGCTCAACTGCACCTGGCCTTGGAAGCGTTGTCGAAACCCGCCATAAACGAAAACACGGCTAAACGCGAACGCTACCTGGCCATTTCGAAGGAAGCCACCAAGGATATGTCGGAAAAAATAACCATGATAATGACCCTGTCGATGGCCGAGGAGGGTGTGTTCAAGCTGAACTACTCGCATTTCGACCTGGCCACGGAAGTGGAAAAGCTGAAAGAGCAGTTCGCGGCGGTTGCAGGGAAGGAAGTGGACATACG
>DATGXD010000095.1:0-4670 GCA_035299105.1 Paludibacter sp.
ATTCTCCTTACCGGTTGGAGCGAATCCAGGGGGCGGCAGGCTACCATGCTTTTTACCTGCACCAATGCAGCTAACTTTACCTATACCGAAAGTCCGCTCAGTAACACCGATTTCCCCGGAGTTTCCGAAGGCGCCATTGAAACCGCAGATTTGAACCAGGATGGGAAAATCGACCTGCTGGTTACGGGCTTCAACGGCAGCGGAACCACGCAGGTAGGAAAATACAACAAGGATATCTGCGGGTATTACCTCAACAAGTCGGCCAATACAAATCAAAAACCTTCGGTTGTGGGCAACCTGAACCAGGCGTTCTCCGTTTCGGGCGACGAACCGCTGGTAACCTTCACGTGGGATGCTGCCACCGACGACCACACCCCTTCCAATTCGCTCACCTACAACCTGGCGCTCAGGGATGCCACAAGCGGGAAATGGTTCCTGTACCCGAACGCAAGGATGGGAGACGCCGACGACGGGTGCAGAAGCTTGTCCGAAATGGGGAATGTGTATACCAACAGGAGCTGGAAAATATTCAACCTGCCCCCAAGCACTTACCAGTGGACGGTACAGGCCATTGATGCCAACTTCGTGGGAGGCCCGTTTGCACCCATGAAAACTTTTTCATTCCCGGTTACAAACCTGGGGAACCCGGTGGAAAGCTTGAATGTTTCTGCTTTGGATGGGCAGCTCCTGCTGGAAAATTCAACCGGCAACGAGGCAACCGTCCGGGTCTACACCGCATCCGGAAAACTGGTGAAAGAACTTAAAACCATGGCTAACGCCACATTGAAACTCAACAAGGGTTTTTATATTGTAAAAGCTAACGCCGGACTGATAACCTTGGTCGGGAAAGTGGTTTTATAGTTTTAATCCTGCGCAGACAACTTGTGTTGGTATGGTGCAGTCCAGCGGGTAGCTGGTGAGAATTTGTTTTCCGTGGATTCCCGTAAATTGGATAAGAAATGAATATTTACATAAAAGCAAAAAAAGTAACCATTTTGATTTTTTTTTACTCCCAAATGAAAATATTCTGGACTATATTTGGCATCAAATTTTCTCCTTGCTGAATGAAAGGAAAATTGATATTCATCAACCGGAAAATTACAGTTAATCAAATACTAATTAAAAATGTTTTTATCATGAAAAAAAATTACCTATTGTTGATTGGTCTTGCATTGGCAATGACTTTTCAGTTGCGGGCAGCGAATGTAGTGCCCCAGGCCGGTGTTTTTTACCACATCGTGCAAACTCCTTCCAATATGGTGTTAGGAGCAAATTCAACCCGACCGGTGGTTCAGACACCCACAAACGCATTGAACCAGGCGTTTGAGTTCGTGCCGGTTGATGGGAAAGCGGACACGTATTATATCAAAAGTTACGAAGGGTTGTACATGAACAAGGCCTCGAACGACTGGGACATGATTTATGAAGCCGCAATCAACGGTTTGAGTTCCGAATGGGTGCTTGTTGATGATGCAAGCGCAACGGATGTTTTCCGCCTATTGCTGAATGCTAACAACAAGTATATGGCTACCGATGGAACATCGAACAATTCGAACACATATTGCGACAAGTCGGCAACCCACGAAAGGGGCCTGTTTAAACTGGAGCAGGCGGTAATCCCTACCGAACTGGTGGCTGCATACAATAGCCTTACATTGGGCGACCTTTCGAGCGTAACCGCTAATGTCACCCTCCCTGAAACAAGCAACGGCATTGCCATAGTATGGGCTTCATCATTGCCCGAAGTAATTTCCGCAACAGGTGTGGTGACCCGTCCGGACAAATTCAGTATCATTGTAAAATTGAGGGCCACCATGTCGCAAGATATTGATGGAGTGACTTTTACAATGACAAAGGAATTCCCTGCCACCGTGAAGGCAGTAGCTGACCCCGTGGACCAATTGGCACAATGGGACTTTTCATCCTCATCGATTTCCGAATCCAATGGAGAACTTGTGTCTACCGATGCAATTAGCGGTTTTGCAGGCAAATTCATGAACGAGGCTGGTGTCCGCACAATTGGTGGCGCTTCGGACCGGATCAATGTACTTGACCTGGGCAACGGGACTGGATATTTCGATATGGGTACTGAGCTTGGCAAAGCTATCTATTCTTTGTCCAATTATACCATGATGGCCTATTTCCGTGTCGACGAAAATTATTCCCAGCTTACAAGCCCCGGGAACTTTATCTGGAACTTCTCGAATTCCGATGATGCCCCGAAAGATCAAAACGGATACATTATTTGCAGCCTGAAAGACCAAGCCCAGAGTGTAAGCTCCGGTTATTGGGCAATAGGCAACCAGGCCATAGCAAAGGGTGGTTCCGTAGACAAAGGTGGATGGCACCACATAGCCTATACACAGGACGGAACAACAGCCACCCTGTTTATCGATGGCGTGAGCGTGGCAACCGGTACAATTACAAACCTGCCTGCCACATCCCTGGTGGTCGATGGCCGTTCAGGTACCTTGTTCAATTGGCTTGGACGCTCGTGCTACCCCGGCGATGTTTACTTGCGCAACACCTTGATTTACGATTTCCAACTTTGGGGCATACCAATGGTTGGCAGTGATATTGAAACTGTTGCTGCTGTAACTGAGACTATTGGCAGGCTCAATGCTGCCTATACCGCGAATCCGAAAGTTGAATTGACTGAACTGAAAGCGGAATATGATAACCTGACTATGCCAAACTTGGATGCGGTTACATCCGATATCACTTTGCCATCAAAAGGCACACTCGACCAGACTATTGCTATTAGCTGGAAATCGGCCAACCCGAACGTAATTTCTAATTCCGGCGTGGTGACACGGCCAGATTATTTCAACTTTACAGATACCCTGTATGCAACCTTGATGAAAAACGGCCAGAAATTAGTGAAGAAGTTCGCAGCTACCGTGTTGGCAGCCCCGAACACCACATTCACAGGCAACACTATGGTGAAATTCGATTTTGCAACAGTTTCCGATTCGCTGGTTACCGATGCAGCCGAAAAACACTTTGTGGGTAAATTGAAGAATGGTGCCAGGATTAACACTATCGGCACAACCGAAACAGGTGTTTACAACGTGCTGAGCCTTGGCGATAGTATCGGGTATTTCGATATGGGAGCCGAAGTGGGTAAAGTGATGTATAATATGAGCGACTATACTGTTGGTGCATACTACCGAATCAGCGATGACTATCCATCGACCGAACTGGCCAAAAACGGGAACTTCCTGTGGAGCTTCTCCAATACAACCGATATCCTGCAAGACCCTAAAGGTTACCTGATTGGAAGCTTGAAAAACCAGGTAGTAACCATTTCCAAGACCAATTGGACTACAGAACAAACTGTCGGGATGGATCCGGTATCACCGGCACAAACAGGTGGTTGGCACCACATGGCTTACGTTCAGAAAGGAACCATAGGATCTCTGTATATTGATGGTATGCAAATGGCAGTTGACTCGGCCATAACCCAACTTCCGTTGAACACGCTCAACAAGCCTGAGTTCGTAGGAAGCCTATACAACTGGATTGGACGTTCGTGCTACTCAAACGATGTGTACCTGCGTAAAACGTTGGTATACGATTTCCGGTTGTACAACAAAGCTTTAACCGATGAAGAAATCCAGAACTCGGAACTGAACGTTGGCACAAACATCGAAAAACTTGATGCCGCTTACTTGGCAGCTTCGTCGGTAAATTCAATCGTCGATTCACGCTTCAAAGTAGCTTCTACACCTGAAGGCATCCGTATCATGGGCCTCTCCGCCACCGACAAGGTGTCGGTATTCGATATTGCCGGCCGACAAATGAGGGTAACCAATCCTTCGCTCATTAAGATGAATGCAGGCATTTATATTGTAAAAATAAACCAATATGCAGCCAAAGTAGTGGTGGAATAATCCGCCCCCGATTCCATAACCAAACAGGATGTTTCTGCAAAGGAGCATCCTGTTTTTTTGTTTTGCACTTCGCTGCAATTTTCAACAAGAAACTTTATTTTGCTTAAATTAATTCACCACATTTGCAATATTATGCCCACGGGAAAAAATATTCAATATCCATGGCGACAAAACCCAGAATCCGGATTCGGCTGTGCGATATTGTATTACACAGAAAAGTATCCTGAGAAACGAGACTATTTTCAAGGATAACAGAATTTTATGATGGATTCCCTGAACCAAACCCGAAAGCCTGTTGTTTTTGATGCATTGCAACTGGTTTGATTGAAAACACCCCGATGGATATTGCAAAGCGTTCGCCACATAACCCGCTCATCCGTCCGGCCGACCTGGTGCCGGGCATTGAAGGGATGGAAATCACCTGCCTGCTCAACCCGGGTGTGTTCCGGATGAACGGCAAAACCTGGCTGGTTATCCGCGTGGCCGAACGGCCTGCCCAGTCGGAAGACAAAATCAGTTTTCCTGTTTACGAAGATGGCAAATTCGATATTCTCGCCTTTGATAAGGACGATCCGGAACTTAACCTGGCCGACCCGCGCATTATCCGCTATAAAGGCAAAAGTTACCTCACCACTTTGTCGTACCTGCGGTTTATGTGCAGCGACGATGATGTGCATTTTTACGAAGACCCCGAATTCCCTCCCATTTACGGACAAAACGAATACGAGGCTTTCGGCATAGAGGATTGCCGCGTGGCAAGCATGGAGGACGGCTTTT
>DATGXD010000096.1:0-13907 GCA_035299105.1 Paludibacter sp.
GTCTGGCCCTCGCGCAATTGCAAATGTTCACGGAAAACTTTGAAATAGGCTTCAAAATCAGGTATCGGGAAATGGTTTGGATGTTCGTAGTTGATTCCAAGTCCGCCGCCCACGTTGATGTGTTCAAGTTCTACGTTTTTCGACACGAAGTAATCCTGGAGTTCGTTCACACGCACGCACAAGCCTTGGAAAGAAGTCAGGTCGGTGATTTGTGAGCCAATGTGGAAATGGATACCCAGCAGTTTCACGTTTGTCAGGGTGGGGAATAGTCCCACAACTGCATCCAGGTCCGACATGTTTATCCCGAATTTGTTTTCATTCAATCCGGTGGTTATGTAGTGGTGCGTATGTGCGCTTACATTCGGGTTGATGCGGAGTGCGACACGTGCAGTTTTTCCCTTTGCGGCAGCAAGTTCGTTTATTATTTCAAGTTCCGGAACCGATTCCACGTTGAAGCAGAAAATATCATGGTCGAGGCCAAGGTTTATTTCCCAGTCGGCTTTCCCTACCCCCGCAAAAACAATTTTCGAAGGTTGGATGCCGGCATCGATAGCCGCCTGCACTTCGCCGCCGCTTACGCAGTCGGCTCCCAGGCCAGCTTCCCTGATTGTTTTCAAAACGCTGGGGTTTACATTCGCCTTCATGGCGTAATGTACCTGGAAATTGCTTTTCGCAGCTTGGAGGTTGATTTCGGCAAGGGTGGAGCGAAGTACATCCAGATCGTAGAAGTAAAAAGGAGTTTGTATGTCGTTGAATTTTCCGACGGGGTAATTGGCTTTGATCATATTCGGTTTTTTTAGAAATAACCTGATTCCTTATCGAAACCAGGTTACTGTTCTGAATTTGAAATCCTGTAAAATTATTAGTTTTGTTTAGTCGTTGAAAAGCGCATCGCTCAATGCAACAAGGGCGCGTTTCTTGTCATTTGCGTTGATCAGGAAGGAAATGTTGTAGTTGCTTCCGCCATACGAAATCATCCTGACCGGAATTTCTTTCAGCGCGTCCACCACTTTGGCTTGGAATCCAACGTTTTCGTAAGGCATGTCGCCCACCACGCAAATGATAACCATGTCTTTGTCTACTGTCACCGTTCCGAATTTTTTCAGGTCGTTCACAATCTCGTCCAGGCGTTTTGCATTGTCGATAGATACCGAAACACCAACTTCCGAAGTTGTAACCATGTCGATTGGGGTCTGGTACGATTCGAATATTTCGAAAACCTTGCGCAGGAATCCATGTGCCAACAACATTCTGCCCGATTTAATCTTGATGGCCGTGATGCCATCTTTGGCGGCCACCGCTTCTATTCTCCCTTTTTTGCTTTGGGTGGAAATGAGCGTGCCCGCTGCTTTCGGCTCCATGGTGTTCAGCAGCCGAACGGGGATGTTGTTCAGCTTGGCAGGGAGGATGCAGGTTGGATGGAGGATTTTTGCACCGAAATAAGCAAGTTCGGCCGCTTCTTCGAAATGCAGCACCGGAACTGGTTTTGTGCCTTCAACAAAGCGCGGGTCGTTGTTGTGCATTCCGTCAATGTCGGTCCATATCTGGATTTCGTCGGCTTTTACGGCGGCGCCAATCAAAGAAGCCGTGTAGTCGCTTCCTCCACGTTGCAGGTTGTCTATTTCGCCATAAAAATTTTTGCAAATGAAGCCCTGCGTGATATAAATCTGAACATCGGGTTGTATTTCAAGTTGCTTTGCCAGGTTTTCGGCAATGAAAGCTGCATCGGGTTCCGAATTTTTATCAATCCGCATGAACTCCAAAGCGGGGAGAAGTGCGCTGTTTTCGCCTTTTTCTTTCAGGTAAAGCTGGAACAAGGCCGTCGATAGCATTTCCCCTTCGGCCAATATGGCCCTTTCCTCGAACAGTGTGAACACTGATTTTGAAAATGAACGGAGGTATTCGAAATGAGATTTTAAAATCTGGATGGCTTCGGTTTTTGAGTCAGAAGTGCTGTATAATTCGTCTGTTACATCGAAATATTTCTGTTCCAATGTATTGATGCGCTCCAATGCACCGGCCGAATTGTTTTTGTAAAAGTAATCCGCAATCTCTACCAGGCTGTTGGTGGTCCCAGACATGGCCGACAAAACGACAATTTTCTGTTCGCCATCGCAAATAAGCTGAGCAACATCTTTCATACGTGCGGCCGAACCTACGGATGTTCCACCGAATTTTAATACTTTCATTTCTTTTGTGTTATATTAATTTGACATGATAAAATCAGGCACAAAAGTAATATTTTTTTCTCAATAATTTTTCATTTGTTATTTCGATTATTTCCGCTACATTTGCATAAAAAAGCCTTGTTTTCATGACAAAACGGATAATCCTGCTATTCTTGTCAATTTTCTGTATAAGTATTTATTCCCACGGGATTGATGCATGGATTCGGATCAACCAATTGGGCTATTTGCCCGGTGCGCAAAAAAAGGCTGTCTTTATCAGTGAAACACCCAGGGACATAAAACAGTTCAGTATCCACGATGCCCTCACCAACAAGGAACTCGCTGTTTTAAACAATATCACAACTACAGGCAAATTCCTTTCTTTCGAGAGTAGCTATATCCTCGATTTTTCAAGTTTCCATACACAGGGTGCGTTTTATATCCGGGCAGGTTTGGTCTACTCTCCAACTATTTTTATCAATAAGAATTGTTACCTCGGTAGCGCCGATTTCCTGCTGAATTATTTTAGGCGGCAGCATGGTGGTAATCAGGTAGATGTGTATGTGTCTGCCGGTGCAGAAACCCCTGGCGTTGAACCGAAAGTGCCAACGGTAAAAACGCCGGGACAAAACGATAAGCCCCAATCAAACCAGGTTAAAAAGAAACGGGCTGAAACTGTGGGGCAATTCCGCGCCGTGGATGTAGGCGGGGGATGGCCCGACAATGGTTTTTCGCAGCATGGGGCAACAACGGCTCATGCTGTTTGGCAGTTGCTTTTTGCTTATCAAATGAATCCGGCTGCTTTTTCGGATAAATGCGATACGTGGGGGAATAAAACACCAAACAACATTCCCGATATCCTCGACGAGGCGAAATGGGGACTCGACTGGCTGTTGAAAATGTACCCCGCGAAAGATACACTGTTTTTCCAGACCGGACAGGGACCGGGTGTACCGCGCACGGTTTTTATGGCAGGCGGAAAAAACCGGACAACCGGAATTGCTTCCATTGCAGGGAAATATGCTTCGGCTTTTGCTTTGGGCGCTCTTGTTTTCGCCGATAAAAATCCTGCGTATGCCGATTCTTTGTCCGGAAAGGCCCTGGAATCCTACGAATTAGGAAAAGAAAATCCAGGCGTTTGCCAGTCTGTCCCAATAAGCGGAAGTGAATTTCTGGAAGAAGAGAACTGGGCCGACGATATGGAGTTGGCAGCCACCCAGCTGTACCGCCTGACTTATTCGGGAAAGTACCTGAAAGAGGCTGCCTCTTACGGGCGGATGGAACCGGTTTCGCCCTGGATGTGTTCCGACACGGCCAAGCATTACCAGTGGTATCCTTTCTTGAACTACGGGCATTACATGTTGACGAACGTTGAAAATCCCCGTTACCACAAGGAATTCCTCGAAAACTTGCGTAATGGAATCCAACGCATGCAGCTTCAGGCAACAGGGAATCCCTTCAACATCGGGATTCCGATGGTCAGGGCTTCAAACAGCCTGGTGGTGGCTTTGGCAACACAGTGCAGGTTGTACCGGAGCATTACGAACGACTCATCGTTCTTGGAAATGGAGAATTCGCTCACCGACTGGCTTTTGGGTCGTAACCCATGGGGTACAAGCCTGATTGTGGGATTGCCCCAAACTGGAAAAACACCCGTTGCCACCTATTCAGAACCGGCAAGCAAAGCACAACCTGTGGGGGCGCTTGTGTCCGGACCGGTTTCCGGTAGCGACTTCCGGCGTTTTGGCGATATCCGTGTTTGGGAAGATGGGGAAGAACGCTTTCAGTCGGACTGGGGCGTTTATCACGACAGCTTTACGGATTATCTCACCAATAAACCGCTCCTGGATGGGACGGCCTCGTTGGCTTGGCTGCTGGCCTCCAAACAGCAGGAAGGTGTGGGGCAAAAGAGTGCCGACCGGAACGAATATGTTCATGGTGGAATCACCCGGACCGATGATGCAAAGAAACAAATTTCCCTCGTTTTTGAAGGCCACGAATACATCGACGGGTATAAGGTGATTCAGCAAACACTGAAAAAACTCCATATCCAGGCATCATTCTTCTTTTCCGGCGATTTTTACCGGAATCCCAAGCACGAAAAGATAATCAAAACCTTACAGGAAGATAATCATTATCTCGGTGGAAGTTCCGACAAGCATCTGCTTTATTGTTCACCGCAAAAGCCCGATTCGATGTTTGTGGATAAGCGGCAGTTCTTGGCCGATTTAAGGGGCAATTATCAGGCTATGGAAAAGTTTGGAATTCGGAAAATGGACGCTCCGTTCTTTTTGCCTGCAAATGGATGTTATAACGATAGTATCAGTAAATGGTGCCTGGAGGCTGGTTTGCAGCTTGTTAGCATGACACCCGGAACACTTTCGAACATGGATAGCACCATTCCCGAAATGCGGGGAGGCTATTTCTCGAGTGTTGAAATCGTAAATAGAATCCGGCAGGTTGAATCGAAGCAAGGGCTGAACGGGTATGTTCTCCTTTTCCATTTGGGCTCGGATAAGCGCAGGCAGGATAAATTTTACCCGGAACTGAACAGCCTGCTGTTCGGTCTAGTCCGTTCGGGGTACGATTTTGTTGACTTATACAAGTCGACCGATGTTTTTGATAGGGAGGTAGGGCCGGCGGCAAGTAAAAAGCAAAAAAGGAAGAACTGACTTGTTCTTCCTTTTTAATTCAGGGTGGAAAACGGGGCTCGAACCCGCGACCTTCGGAACCACAATCCGACGCTCTAACCAACTGAGCTATAACCACCGTGTTTTGCGAGTGCAAAGATAATACAGTGATTGATTTTGTGCAACACTTTCATTTAAAAAATCCTGCTGTTTTTACAAGTGATTAATAACCAACGATTAAATGGTGTAAATATATGAAATATTATAGGCCAGATCCGGAATTGGACGCCCGGATTAATGAAATAAAGCGGAAAATCAGGTTGTCGATGAACGGTGTAGTTTACGAAATGATGACCCAAAATGGGATTGTTTATAAAAAGAATTTCGGAGTGCCCATTCCGCGTATTAAGGAAATTGCGAAAGGATATGAACCCAACCACGACCTGGCACAACGGCTCTGGAGTTTGAAAATAAGGGAGACCATGATAATGGCAACCCTGCTCGAACCGGCCGACAAATTTACACCGGAATTGGCCCACATCTGGGCAGCCGATTTGAACCAGGTTGAAATTGTGGAGCAGGCAACCATGAATTTGCTTTCCAAGCTGAGTTTCGCAAATGAACTTGTTCTTGAATGGATAGGCGCGGAAAACCGGTGGGCTAAAGTTGCCGGCTTTTTGCTTGCCGCGCGCATTGGTGGAAAACTGACTGGCGGCGAGGTGGATTGTGTTGTCCTGAACGGAATGGCTTCGGCGGGAATTGATGATTACCACCTATACAAGTCTGTGGCTGTCTGCTTTAGCCGCTTGTGCCGCCGGGGCAAAGATACAGCCGCCAGTATTTGGAAAGAGCTGGAAACACTTTCGGAAAACAAATCGGCTTCGGCGCAATATATTTCGAGTGAAGTAAAGCAGGAAATATTATTTTTGGATATTTTATAGCATTAAATAGTGTAAAAGTTGTATTTTTGTTGGTCAGATTTTGCAAAAAATGAAAGAAGAAGATTCGTTCGACGAAATAAAAAAGACATTCACCGAATTTCTGCGTGCCCATAAACACAGGAAAACGCCGGAACGCTACGCTATCCTGGAGCGGATTTATACATACGACCACCATTTCAATGCCGAGGTGTTGTACAACGACATGCAGGATAAATACCGGGTGAGCCTGGCAACCATTTACAATACGCTTGAACTTTTATTGGAATGCAAACTGATTGTAAAACACCAACTTGGCGGGCAACAAGCCCAATATGAAAAAACATTCGGAAATTACACGCACCACCATTTGATTTGTACAAATTGTGGCAAGGTGAAGGAGTTTTCGGATAAACAAATCCGCGTGGCAATCCAGTCCCGGAGTTTCGCCCACTTCCATACATCGCATTACACGCTTTACTTGTACGGGCTATGCAGCAAATGCAAGGAGGGCATCGAAAATTGAGGTTGAATTTTCATGTCAATAATTGGGGTAGGTCGAAAACGCACCCGATGTTCATAAAGGGAAAAATACAGAAAAATACGATAAATTAATGAAAGTAGATGTTTTGTTAGGCCTCCAGTGGGGGGATGAAGGGAAAGGTAAGGTTGTAGACGTCCTTACGCCCGGATATGATCTTATTACACGTTTCCAGGGAGGTCCGAATGCAGGGCACACGCTGGAGTTCGAAGGGAAAAAGTTTGTTTTGCGTTCCATTCCTTCCGGGATTTTCCAGGGCGACAAAGTGAATGTGATTGGCAACGGCGTGGTGCTCGACCCGGCCTTGTTTAAAGCCGAAGTCGATGCACTCGAAGTGTCGGGTCACCCGCTCACTGCCCGGTTGAAGATTTCGAAAAAGGCCCACTTGATTCTACCCACCCACCGATTGCTCGATGCAGCGTACGAATCGGCCAAAGGCAGTTCGAAAATCGGTACCACAGGCAAAGGCATAGGCCCCACTTACACCGACAAGATAAGCCGGAACGGTCTCAGGGTAGGCGATATCCTCCATAATTTCGAGCAGAAATACAACCAGGCCATCACCCGGCACTTGGAAATCCTGAGGCACTATGATTTCGAGTACGACCTCCCTGCCCTCGAAAAAGATTGGTTTGCCGGCATTGAAACAATCAAGCGTTTTGAATTGATTGACAGTGAGCATTTTATTAATGCTGCCATGAAAGCCGGTAAAAAAGTGTTGGCCGAAGGTGCTCAAGGAACCATGCTCGATATTGATTTCGGTTCTTACCCGTTTGTGACATCTTCGAATACGATTTGTGCCGGGGCTTGTACCGGGCTAGGGATTGCCCCGCGCAGCATCGGTGAAGTGTATGGCATTTTCAAGGCTTATTGCACCCGCGTGGGTAGCGGGCCGTTCCCAACCGAACTTTTCGATGGAACAGGCGATGAAATGCGTAAGGTTGGTTTTGAATTTGGTTCGGTTACCGGGCGTCCCCGCCGTTGCGGCTGGATTGACCTCGTGGCCTTGAAATATGCTATCATGATAAACGGTGTTACCCAGCTTATTATGATGAAAAGCGATGTGCTTGATGGATTTGACACCATTAACGCCTGTGTGGCTTATAAAATCAACGGACACGAGGTGGAAGAGTTCCCATTCGACCTGAACGAGGGAGTGGAACCATATTATGTTGAATTGCCAGGATGGAAAACCGATATGACTAAAATGCAAACCGAAGATGAATTCCCCGAAGAGTTCAATGCATACCTCGATTTCCTGGAAAAAGAACTTGGGGTGCCAATTAAAATAGTATCGGTAGGTCCAGACCGTGAGCAAACGATAATCAGGTGATAATTGACCGACTGCGTTCAAGGGGCTTTTTTCTGACATTTTGTCGCTTGGCAAGAAATTTGATGAAAGATGTTCATTAACAGGTAAATTTTAAAATTATGATTGTTGGATATGTTATTTTTGGCATTTTTGCCTTGATCAGCTGGATAATCCAGAATAATTTGAATTCGAAGTTCAGGCGTTATTCGCAGATTTCCATTCCACGGGGGATGACAGGGAAAGATGTGGCCGAAAAGATGCTTCGCGATTGTGGTATCCACGATGTGAAGGTAACTTCGACCAACGGGCATCTGACCGACCATTACAACCCGCTGACAAAAACGGTGAACCTGAGCGAAAACGTGTATGCTTCGAGCAATGTGGCGGCGGCAGCTATTGCTGCTCATGAATGCGGTCATGCCGTGCAGCATGCTTATGCTTACGCACCGCTTGCACTGCGTACGAAATTGGTGCCTATCGTGAGTTTTGCTTCGAATTGGATGCAATGGGTTTTGCTTGCGGGGGTTATTTTTGTGAATTCTTTCCCGCAATTATTGTTAGCAGGTATTGTTTTGTTTGCCATTACCACGCTGTTTAGCTTTATAACCCTGCCGGTGGAAATTAATGCGAGCAGCCGTGCGCTGGCTTGGCTGAATGGCGCCGGAATTACCAATTACGAAACGCACGAACAGGCGAAAGATGCCCTTAAAACTGCCGCATACACATATGTTGTCGCAGCTTTGGGTTCTCTGGCCACCTTGATTTATTATATAATGATTTTCCTGGGCGGAAGCCGACGTTAATTATTGAATGGTAGGAGCGGTTTCTTGGAAAATAATTTCTAGTTTTGTCTTCATTGGCTTAACGGATTGTTTTCAGGTATGGAAATATTTATTACCTTTGCAGCTCCAAAAAAAGGCTCCGTAGTTCAGCTGTATAGAACGTCAGATTCCGGTTCTGAAGGTCTTGGGTTAGAATCCCAACGGGGTCACATGAAAAAGAAAATGTCCGTATAAATTTTTTATACGGACATTTTTTATTCTACGTGTTCACTGTTTGCCAGGTAGGAAGTGGATTGTCTCATTTTTTGTGAAACGCTTAATGTGTTAAATGTATGTTCGTGTGTTTACGAATCAAATGCTACCTCCTTGTTTTTGTCAGTTGTAAATTCTTTCGGTTCTCTCGGTCGATGGATTCAAGTTTGTTCGGCTTTCGCTGGTAGATAACGGCTTCGCTAGACCTGAACAGCGGAGGCTTGCATGCCTGAATGTATGGGTAGAATGGAAATGCAAGGGCAGTTTTTATCCTCTAGATTCGTGTATTTTGAAAAAAAACGTTGTTTAAAATAAAATTTAAGACTAAAATGGCGTAGGTTGTAAAAAATTAAGACTGTAATAACTTGTTATTATTTTCAAATGATTATATTTGCACGTAAATAATCCGATCGGTAATTCGGTCAATTTAATAAACCACTCTAAAACATTATTCAAAAATGAAAGAATTAGTAAGCAAAATTAAAGCCGAATGCGAGGCTTTTGCTAAGGATGCAGATTTACAAGTTGAAAAAGGTAACAAGGCTGCCGGTACACGTGCACGCAAGAGTTCTTTGGACCTTGAAAAATTGTTGAAAGAATTCAGAAAAGTATCTATCGAAGCATCTAAGTAGTATGTTTTTTTCTTTCCGAACGAATAAGGGGCTGGCACAAATTTGTCAGTCTCTTTTTTTTGCACTCTCCTTGGCTGGCATTCTCCGCTCTCTGGGCAGGGCATTCTCGGTTCAATTGATTTTATTTTTATATTTTTAGTGGTTTGTTGGGTTGTTTGGTGTAATTTTTGTAATTTTGTTTGAAAATTACCATTTAATTAAGAGTTCCGGTGTTTTTTGGGATGTTTGTTGTGAAAATGTTGCGGATCTGCTTCGCTTTTTATCAACTAATCATCTAGTCAGCTGGGCACCATATTCTAAAATAAACTGTAGATACCATGAAAACCGCATTGTTTGCCATCTCTTTTTTTATGCTGGTTGCATTTGCCTCGTGTAACTTGAGTGGCTCCTCGAATTTCACTCCCGAGTTATTCGTTAACTTGTCGCATATCAACAAATCGGACACTTTATATATTTATCCAACCGATGAGGGGGTATATCGATCTGATACATTGTTCACTGGCGATACTATTGTGATGCGGATGTATTTGGACGGGAAAGCCAACAATCTTACTGATTTTTATCTAACGCAATCGGATACAAGTACGGCTAAAATAATTTTACCGGTAAAGCTTTCGTTGGATTCTATCTTTTCCGCCAAATCGGATTACGAGAAGGGAAAGTTTGTTTTTCTTCCGGAAGAAGTTTTTGTCTATTTCCCTGTTCGCTACGTGGCGAAAAAGGCTTCGAAAGATGCCCTCCTCCAGTTTACGCTATCTTCGGATGCGAAATTTGAGAATGAGATTGGAAGCAATACGGTCACAATTAAACTAAAAACACCAATAAAGGATCGGATTCTCGAATAAAGGAGAATGTTCGGTTGGGTATAAAAGAAAAGCAACAACCCCGATGAGGATTGTTGCTTTTCTTTTAATATTCCTGGCAGATTACAACCTGGCTTTGATAGCCTTTGTTTCAGCTTCGTAACCGGGTTTTTCGAGAAGTGCAAACATGTTTTTCTTGTAAGCTTCAACGCCAGGTTGGTCGAATGGGTTGATTCCCAGTACATAACCGCTAATTCCACAAGCTTTTTCAAAGAAATAGAGTAACTGGCCGAGGTAATACTCGTTTAGTTTCGGCAATTCGATTTTCAGGTTTGGGACTCCGCCGTCCATGTGGGCAATCATGGTTCCGAGTTCGGCCATTTTGTTCACTTCGTCCACGCGTTTTCCGGCAAGGAAATTCAAGCCATCGAGGTTCGATTCGTCATTGGGGAAAATTTTTGTGTAGTTTGGTTCTTTTACCGAAATGACCGTTTCGAAGATGGTGCGCTCGCCTTCCTGAACCCATTGACCCATTGAATGCAGGTCGGTTGTGTTATCGACAGCAGCAGGGAAAATGCCCAGGTTTTCCTTGCCTTCGCTTTCGCCGTAAAGCTGTTTCCACCATTCCGAAACATAATGGAGCTTGGGATGGTAGTTTACCATGATTTCAATTTTTTTACCCGATTTATATAGCTCGTTGCGAACGGCAGCATATTGGGCAGCCGGATTTTCTTCGAACGCTGTTTCCGTTCCGCAAAGTTTCTCCATGCTTGCTGCGCCTTTGACCAATTGGCGGATATCGAAACCTGCAACTGCAATTGGTAACAACCCGACTGGAGTCAGTACCGAATAACGGCCACCGATATTGTCTTCAATCACGTAGGTTTTGTAGCCTTCCTGTGTAGCCAATGTGCGCAAAGCTCCGCGCGATTTATCGGTCACGGCTACAATCAGTTTCTTGGCAGCTTCTTTTCCCTGTTGCTCTTCGAGCTGGGTTTTCAGTAGGCGGAAAGCTAAAGCTGGTTCGGTGGTAGTACCCGATTTTGAAATGGAAATGATACCGAATTTTTTATTTTTCAGCAATTCTTGCAATTCGTACAAATAATCTTCACCGATATTTTGTCCTGCATACACCACTACTGGCGATGTGCGTTTGGTTTGCAGCCAGTCGAAACTGTTCGACAATGCATCGATTACGGCTTTGGCGCCGAGGTAACTTCCCCCGATACCAATTACAACTACTACTTCGCAGTTTTCACGCAAGGTTTTAGCAGTTGCCTCAATGTCGCCCAGGAACGCATCGTCAATCGATGAAGGCAAATTCAGCCAGCCTAAAAAGTCGTTTCCTTTTCCGCTTCCGTTATGCAAGGCTGCGTTGGCTTCGGCCACCTTCGATTTATACCCAGCTACGTTTTGTTCGGAAACAAATCCAAACGCTTTGTCGATAGTAAGTTTGATATTCTCCATTTTTTATTAATAGTTTGAAAAGTTTGATTGTTCAACATGAGAGCTATAACAGCAAGACAGTTACTTTAGTTTTTCGGTCAGTTTACGGATTTCCATAATCGGGGAACAACGGTTGTATAAGATATCGTACACGGCATCCACTATGGGCATGCTAATCTGGTATTTTTCGTTCAGTTCGTAAATACACTTGGTGGCGTAATATCCTTCGGCAATCATTTCCATTTCGAGCTGGGCGGTTTTTACCGAATAACCTTTCCCTATCATGGTTCCGAACAAGCGGTTGCGGCTAAACTTCGAATAAGCTGTCACCAATAAATCGCCCAGGTAAGCCGACTCGTTAATGTCGCGGTGCATGGGGTTGGTGGCATTGCAAAACCGGCTCATTTCCTGTATGGCATTGGAAATAAGCACAGCCTGGAAATTGTCGCCGTATTTGAGCCCGTGGCAAATCCCGGCAGCAATGGAATAAATATTCTTCATGACCGAAGCGTATTCAATTCCCATGACATCGTCGCTCGTGGTGGTGCGGATAAAACTGGATGTGAGCCGTTGGGCCAGGATGCGGGCGCGTTCGCGCGAGGTGCAGCCGATAGTCAGGTACGAAAGGCGTTCGAGTGCGACTTCCTCGGCGTGGCAAGGTCCGGCCAGCACCATGATATTTTCTTTCGGTACGCCGTATATCTCTTCAAAATAATCGGAAACAATCATGTTTTCGTCAGGGACTATCCCCTTGATGGCCGAAACAATGATTTTGTTGTTTAATTTCCTTCGCAGTTTTTTCAAGTGCATTTTCAAAAAAGGCGAAGGTGTGGCGAATATCAGGATATCGGAAGTGCGTACCAGCTTGTTAATGTCGCTGGTGAAATGGATACGGTCCGTGTCGAATTTCACGCCCGTGAGGTATGATGGGTTTTTGCTCAGGCGCACGAATTCATCAATTTGCTCCTGGCGGCGCATGTACCAATTTATTTCTTCGGAATTGGTCAAGGCAATTTTAGCTATGGCTGTTGCCCAGCTGCCTCCGCCGATAACCCCGATTTTACTTTTTTCGTTCATAACCCCTAACCCCTAAAGGGGAATTAAATAATCCATAGCCCAAAAGTGGAGTGAATTACCTGGTTTTAAATTAATTATTTTTTCAACGAACAGCCTGTTTGGAACACTACATTATTCCCCATTAGAGATTAGGGGCGATTTTTCAATCCACGCCGCCACCTCTTCTTTCGAAGGGTTGGCCAGCTCCAGTTTGTTCTTTTTGTTTATGCCGCAAATGTCCTGGTGGAATTTGTTGGGGTTCAACCCGGCCAAATCGGACACCATGCTGATTCCCGCTTTCTGCACCACGGCAATCCACTCTTCGGGAATGCCCAGGGCCATGAATTTTTCGGGACTGTCTTTTTTTGCTGTTTTTTCGGGTTTCATTTGAGGGAAGAAAAGTACTTCCTGAATAGCCTGTTGGCCTGTCATCAGCATTACCAGGCGATCCATCCCGATACCCATTCCAGAAGTAGGGGGCATGCCGTATTCGAGGGAACGCACAAAATCCATATCGATAAACATGGCTTCGTCGTCGCCCTTCTCGCTCAGGCGGAGTTGTTCCTGGAAACGTCCGAGCTGGTCGATCGGGTCGTTGAGTTCCGAATAGGCATTGGCCAGTTCCTTGCCGTTCACCATCAGTTCGAAACGTTCGGTCAGTTCGGGGTTGTCGCGGTGGCGTTTGCACAAAGGCGACATCTCGCGTGGGTAATCAGTAATGAAAGTAGGCTGAATGTAGTTTCCTTCGCATTTTTCCCCGAAAATTTCATCAATAAGCTTGCCTTTCCCCATGGTTTCGTCGGCTTCGATGTGCAGCGTTTTGCAAACTTCGCGCAACTGTGCTTCATCCATTCCATTGATGTCGATGCCGGTGTGTTCTTTGATGGCATCAATCATGGTTACGCGTTTGAAAGGTGTTTTGAAACTGATGGTTTTGTCGCCAACGGTTATTTCGTTGGTCCCGTTTACGTCGACACAGATTTTTTCAATCATTTTTTCGGTGAAATCCATCATCCAGTTGTAGTCTTTGTAGGCCACATAAATTTCCATGGCAGTGAATTCCGGATTGTGCGTACGATCCATGCCTTCGTTGCGGAAGTTTTTAGAGAATTCGTACACTCCTTCGAAACCACCCACAATCAGGCGTTTGAGGTACAGTTCGTCGGCCACGCGGAGGTACAACGGTATGTCGAGTGCATTATGGTGTGTAATGAACGGGCGTGCCGAAGCGCCACCGGGAATCGATTGGAGGATAGGTGTTTCGACCTCGATATACCCTTCGGCATTGAAATAATCGCGCATCGACTGGTATACTTTGGTTCGTTTCAGGAAAATATCCTTCACGCCTTCGTTTACCACCAGGTCGAC
>DATGXD010000097.1:0-47240 GCA_035299105.1 Paludibacter sp.
GTTGTTGAAAAAAGGATATACCGTGCATGGGTTGAAACGGCGTTCGTCGCTTTTCAATACCGAGCGTATTGACCATTTATACCAGGACCCGCACGTGGATAACCGCAATCTAATCCTGCATTACGGCGATATGACCGACTCGATGAACCTGACCCGCATTATCCAGGAAACTCAGCCCGACGAAATCTACAACCTGGCAGCCATGAGCCACGTGAAAGTCAGTTTCGATACTCCCGAATATACGGCCAATGCCGATGGTATAGGCACTTTGCGCCTGCTCGAAGCCGTGCGTCTTCTCGGCCTTACCGAAAAAACACGCATTTACCAGGCTTCTACTTCCGAACTGTATGGACTTGTACAGGAAGTGCCGCAAAAGGAAACCACTCCGTTCTATCCACGTTCGCCGTATGCAGTAGCCAAAATGTATGCTTACTGGATTACCGTGAATTACCGCGAAGCTTATAACATCCATGCCAGCAACGGCATCTTGTTCAACCACGAATCGCCCTTGCGTGGCGAAACTTTCGTTACACGCAAAATCACCCGTGCCGCAGCCCGAATTGCCATGGGCATGCAAAACAAGCTTTTCCTCGGCAACCTTTCGTCCAAACGCGACTGGGGACATGCCAAGGATTATGTACGCGCCATGTACCTCATCCTGCAACAGGACACCCCCGACGACTATGTGATAGCCACTGGAATCACCACCGAAGTCCGCGAATTTGTGCGCATGGCATTCTATGAAATAGGTATCGTTATCGATTTCCAGGGCGAGGGTGTCGACGAAAAAGGCTATATTGCCGATATCAATACCGATAAATTCAACGATACCGTTGGCGTGGAATACCTGGCCGGGGTACGCTCCATTGTAGGGCCGGTGGTGGAAGTAGATGCCAATTATTTCCGCCCCACCGAAGTGGACCTGCTGATTGGCGATGCCACCAAGTCACGTACCAAACTCAACTGGACGCCCGAATACGATCTCAAGGCTTTAGTCGAAGACATGATGGTGTCCGACGTGAAACTGATGAAAAAAGAAACGTTCCTCAAGGAAGCCGGGTTCAGGGTATTGAATTATTTTGAATAAGATAAAAGATGCGAATTTCACGAATTAAGACGAATTACACGAATTAATATGCGGTTGAGCAGGTTACAGGTAGATGCTATTAATTTATTGGCAAAGAAGTATTTTGCTGATGATGCAGAGGTTTACCTGTTTGGTTCGCGCGTGGATGATAATCAGAAAGGCGGGGATATCGATTTGTTTATACGTTCTAAAAATACAGAGTTATTGAATCTTGAAAAGAAAGTATTATTTTTGACAGAACTTAAAAAACAGATAGGCGACCAGAAGATCGATGTGGTTTTCGACACGGTTCGGACACGGGCACGTACGGCCTTTTATAACTCCATTGTGCAACATGCTGTTCTACTTTTTTGAATAAAACGAGGTAATTATGAAAAGTTCGAAACAACAATTATTAGCCGGAATAAAGCAAACAATCCTATCGGTAGCGCCGGATGGAAAAGTTATTTTGTACGGTTCGCATGCCCGTGGTGATGAACGTGCTGACTCTGATTGGGATTTGCTAATACTTTTGAATAAAGATAAAATCGAATCAAATGATTTTGATTTGATATCGTACCCTTTGTACGAATTGGGATGGAATGAAGGTGAACTTTTTAGCCCAAAGCTTTATACTGTAAACGAATGGGAAAAAAGAAGTTTTACCCCGTTTTATAAAAACGTTCAAAATGAAGGGATTATCTTATGAGTTTAAGCGAAGAAGAAAGAAATGCATTGGTGTTTTATAAAATACAAAAATCTAAAGACACGTTCAACGAAGCTGTTGGGATAGCTCAACTTTGTTTTTGGAATGCGGTTGCCAATAGGCTTTATTACGCAAGTTATTATATTACTACTGCATTACTTGTTTTGTATGGTCATTCTGCCCAAACACATTCAGGTGTAATCCGGCTTTTCGGATTAAATTTTGTCAATAGAGGTATAGTTTCCAAAGATATGTCAAAACTCTATTCAAAGCTTTTTGAACTCAGGCAAACTGGTGACTATGATGACTTATATAATTTGACAGAAGAAGATGTAAAACCATTAATCGGACTTACTCAACATTATATCAACGAAATAGAGTCGTTAATTGCAAGTAGAAACAACATTGAAATGAAAAACTAAAAGTCCGACCTTGCTCTCACTTTCACGAAGTTAAGACGAATTTCACGAATTAATATGCCTGAAATAATTTACAAAGACGAAAGTTACAAGATTATTGGTTCGTGTATAAAGGTGCACACAGAATTGGGAGCCGGCTTTTTAGAATCTGTTTATCAGGAGGCGTTGGAAAGGCAATTTGTGAAGGATGGTGTGCCGTATGTCCGTGAAAAGATGTTGAAAATAAACTTTGATGGTGAACCACTCAAAAAGACTTTCAAAGCCGACTTCGTTTGTTTCGACAAAATAATCGTTGAACTTAAAGCAGCTACATTTTTACATAATTATAATATTGAACAAACAAAGAATTATTTAAGTGCAACTAAATTTCAGCTCGGACTACTTGTCAACTTCGGTAGTAAAAGCCTGACATATAAACGCGTTATAAATACCAATATAAATATCAAGATCAATAAAATAACAGTATGAATTTCTTGATTACCATTGACAGTAATTCGTGAAATTCGTCTTCATTCGTAAAATTCGCATATGAGCGTAGCCATATCTTTTGAAAATATCTCCAAACAATACCGCCTCGGATTAGTCTCCACCCGTACCCTCAGCCACGATATGAACCGCTGGTGGAAAATGAACATCCTGGGCAAGGACGACCCCTACCTGAAAATCGGTGAAGTAAACGACCGGGCGCACCGAGGCAACAGCGAGTATGTATGGGCGCTCAAGGACATTAACTTCAAGGTGGAACAGGGCGATGTGCTGGGTATTATCGGCAAGAACGGTGCGGGGAAATCCACCCTGCTCAAAATCCTCTCCAAGGTAACGGCACCCAGTACCGGAACCATACGCGCTGCCGGCCGCATTGCTTCGTTGCTCGAAGTGGGCACAGGCTTCCACCCCGAAATGACCGGCCGCGAGAATATTTACATGAACGGCGCCATCATGGGTATGACCAAGGCCGAGATTACCCGCAAACTCGACGAGATAGTGGACTTCTCCGGCGTGGAACGTTATATCGACACCCCCGCCAAACGCTACTCCAGCGGTATGACCGTGCGCCTGGGCTTTGCCATTGCCGCCCACCTCGAACCCGAGATCTTAGTGGTGGACGAAGTGCTGGCCGTGGGCGATGCCGAATTCCAGAAAAAAGCCATTGGCAAAATGCAGGATGTCTCCAAAGGCGAAGGCAGAACTGTGCTGTTTGTGAGCCATAATATGACAGCGGTAAAAAGTTTATGTAAGACGGGGATCATTCTTCAAAATGGACAAATTCTCGAAACCGGTCACATTGACTCCATTGTGAGTAACTACCTGAAAGGGGATAGTTCGATAGCCAATCTTAAAACCTGGAGTGACCCTGTGATTCATAAAAATGGATTTGAATTACTCGAAATAGGTATTAAAAAAAGAAATGCAGATTACAAGGATGTGATTCGTGTAGATGATGAATTGGAATTAATAATCAGATATCGGCTTACAAATGATTTTGAAGCTGTCCATTTGACATTCCACTACAAAAACGACCAGGGGGATAAAATTTTTTCCAGTTCAGGAGGGGGAAGGAGTGTAGAGTACAGGCATAAGAAAGGTGAATATGTACAAACTTCAATAATACCCGCAAATTTTCTAAATTGGGGAAACTATGCCATTGATCTATTTGTGGTAGAAAACAGAAATGCCGCTTTTATTGTCGAACAGGATATAATATCATTTACTTTGGGGAATAGAGAAGTTGCAATTGGGGCGTGGATGGGTAAAGAACCGGGCGATATTACTCCAAAATTCGAATACACTGAAATCAGCTTATAACCTATGTCGCAGAAAATTACGGTTACCCAACCTTGCTTGCCACCACTCGGAGAATTCATCCCTTATCTTCAGGAAATATGGAATAACAAGTGGCTGACAAACAACGGCCCTTTGCACCAACAGTTGGAAAAAGAACTTGCCGGTTATCTGGGAGTACCCTACATTTCTCTTTTTTCAAACGGCACACTGGCATTAATATCAGCTTTACAAGCACTCAATATAACCGGCGAAGTAATCACCACACCTTTCAGTTTTGTGGCAACCACACATGCTTTGTGGTGGAATAAGATCACACCCGTTTTTGTGGACATAGAGCCGGAATATATGAACATCGACCCGGCAAGGATTGAGGCTGCCATTACCGAAAAAACCACAGCTATACTTCCGGTACACGTATACGGCAATCCATGTAAGGTGGACGAGATACAGCGAATAGCCGACAAGCATGGCTTGAAGGTGATATATGACGCCGCACATGCCTTTGGTGTGAAAAAGGACGGCTCATCAATCCTGAACTATGGCGATTTGTCGGTATTGAGTTTTCATGCCACCAAAGTGTATAGCACCATCGAGGGCGGAGCCATTATCTGCCATACGGAGGAAATGAAACATCATATCGACAACCTGAAAAACTTTGGATTCAGGGGCGAAACTGTGGTGGAAGAACCTGGTATTAATGCCAAACTGAACGAAGTGCAGGCAGCCTATGGCCTGTTACAACTGAAATATATTGATGGTTTTATTCAACGAAGAAAAGAAATCACGTATCTTTATCGTCAACTGCTAAATGATGTACCTGGAATTGGCTTTCTACAAGACATGAAAGGTGTTGAACATGGATATTCGTATTTCCCTATATTGATTGATGAAAAAGTGTATGGTTTTAGCCGTGATTTTTTGTATGACAAATTAAAAGAAAGCAATGTATTTACACGTCGGTATTTTTATCCTTTGATAAGTAGTTTTGAACCATACCGGGAATTAGCTTCGGCAATGCCAGAGAATTTACCTTTAGCTACTAAAGTAGCTCAACAAGTGCTATGTTTACCAATATATGTAGAATTGGCCGAAGATGACATTCAACTAATTTGCAGTATGTTAATACATTGATTAGATTGTTTTCATTTTTTTTTGTTCTGACTGATAAAGCGATTTTAATAGATTACTTAATGAATATATAAAGTCTCATTTCCAAATAAATAAAGTGTAATTGTTCAAATTTTGAACTAAATCATAAAATTTATAAACATGAAAAAACTAATTATTTTAGGAGGTAGAGGTGTCGGAATGTGGGCAGCATCTATTGCAAATGATTTAGGTACTTATGAAGTTCTTGGATATTTAAATGACGTTGTTCCAATTGGACAAAAAATTGGATTATATAAAGGATATAATGTACTTGGAACTTCAGATGATATTGGAAAATTTATTGAAGATAAAGATATCTACTTTTTTGTTGGTTATTTTGGTTTGCAGAATGAAGAAGCAACCTTTAACAAAATTATGAACCTTAACATCCCCAAGGATCGATTAGCAACCTTAATTCATCCTACAGCTTATGTGCCAAAGGATTTTTGTTCAATTGGTCAGGGAGTTTTAGTAGCGCCATTTGCTCGAATATGTCCAGATTCTACAATTGAAGACTATTGTATATTAATGTCTAGTTCTATTCTAGGTCATGATAGTACGATGAAAAAATTTTCTCATCTTGCAGCTGATAGTGTGGTGGGAGGAAATGTAACTGTGGGTTACGGCGCTCATATAGGTACAAATTCTACAATACGTGAAAATGTAAATATTGGTAACTTTTCCCTTATTGGTTCTGGCTCTGTCGTATTAAAGGATGTTCCTGAAAACTCAATAGTTGTAGGAAATCCAGCCAAATTATTACGTGTAAAAGAGTAGTCCTATAAACAAAAACTAATAATGCTAAAATCCTTTTTTTTTGTACCTGCAAATAACTTGAAATTTATTGAAAAGAGTAAAGTGTTATTAGCTGATTATATTGTTTTTGATTTAGAAGATGCTATTTTAGGTAATGAGTTGGAAGCTTGTTTTCAAAATCTTTCATCTATGGAATTAGTTTCAAATCATATCGTTCGTTTTCGTTTCTTTGATGAAAATGAAAATTTAAATCAAACTGATTTCGAAAAATTGCTTAAGATTGGTTTTAGGCAATTTATAATCCCAAAATTTGGTGGTGTTGCACAAGCTAAAACAATAAAAACATTTTTGGAGAAACAAAGAAGTAAAATTGAAGTATCATTTATTCTTCTTCTAGAAAATCCTACTGGCTTACTTTCAATCTATGAGACATTAAATATGGGTTTAATTTCAATTACTGCTCTGGGCTTGGGTAGCCATGATTATTGCAACGCTATGGGGATGAAGCATACAAATTCAAATTTATATTTTGCGAGACAAATGGTATTAAACCATGCTAAGGCCTTCAATTTGTTGGCTTTAGATACAGTTTCGGTTAATATTGGTTATGATGATGAATTTAAAGAGGATAGTTTAATCGCTTTTAATATGGGTTTTGACGGAAAGTTCGTTATTCATCCTCAGCAACTTAAACTTCTCAGTGAAATAGAATACTACACCGAAAAAGAAGTAGAAGAAGCTGAAAAGGTTTATGAAAAGATTTTGGAAATCAAGGCACTGAAAACAGCTGTTGTAAGAATTGATGGTAAAGTGTTTGAAAAACCACATATTAACCGTATTATTAAAATTATAAATTGGAAAAAAAATTATGGAAGCAAATAGGATGGGTCATTACTTTGAGGAATTTGAAGTAGGCCAAGAAATAAAACATTGTCAGTCGAAAACAATCTTTGAAAGTGATAATAATCTGTTTAGTTTGTTGACAATGAACCATCATCCGGTACATACCAATATTGATTATTGTAAACAGCAACAGCATGGACAGATTCTTGTTCCCGGTACGTTGGTGTTTTGTTTGGCTGTACACCTTACTGTGATGGACATTAGTGGTTTGGCAATTGCGAATTTAGAATATGAAAAGATTGAACATTTAGCTCCTACATTTATAAATGATACTATTTACAGTAGAACTATTATTCTTGATAAGATTGTATCAAAATCTAAAAATGATCGTGGAATTATATATGTTGAAACAATTGGCTCAAATCAAAATGGAGTCGATGTAATTAGATTTAGAAGAAAAGTTTTAATCAAAAAAAGAGAGGCTTAGATTATGAATAGTGAGAAATATCTAATGAGGAGCATGATGTTTGTTCCTGGACATAATGAAAAACTTATACAAAGTGCAGTTAAGTCAGATGCAGATGTTATATTATTGGATGTTGAAGATTCTGTAATGCCAGCAATCAATAAACAAATTGCTCGTGATACTATAATAAGTCATGTTAAAGCAAAGACCTTTTCAGATTTTGAAGTTTTTGTAAGAATTAATGAAATTGCAAGTGGATTTCTTTTACAAGATATGCTTCAACTAGCAGTTGATGGTATTACCGGTTTTCTTTTTTCCAAAACAAATACAGCCGAAGACATTGTTTTTCTGGATAAGCTATTGGAAGTAATTGAAATAGAACGTGGATTTGAAGTGGGAAAGTTTAAAATTATTCCAATATTGGAGACTGCTGCGTCAATTGTCAATGCTAATGAAATTGCTCAATCGTCTAAGCGAATTATTGCCATTGGTTTTGGCTCAGAAGACTTTGTAAGTGATTTGGAAGGGATTCGAGATTTTGATACCAATACAAGTATATTTACTCCCAGAGCATGGGTTGCAATGGTGGCTCGTACTCACAATTTGATACCTATTGATGCAGCATATATAAAAGTTCATGACTTGGAAGGTCTCGAAGCGCACCTAAAAGTTGGCCGGACACTTGGATATGCAGGTATGTGGGTGTTACATCCAAAGCAGAATGAATTAGCAAACAAGTATTTTTCACCATCATCCGATGAGGTTACTGAAGCATACGAGATTTTAGCACTGGCTGATGAAGCAACAAAACTGAATAAAGGTGTAGCAATTATCAATGGAAGATTTATTGGACCTCCTTTGGTTGTGAAAGCAAATCGTATTATAAAAAGAGTTAAGCTGATTGAATCCAAAAAGAGAAACAATTTATAATGAATCCTTTAGTAAGTATATGTTGTTTGACTTATAATCATGAATCATATATTCGTCAATGTCTTGATGGTTTTTTATTCCAACAAACTAACTTTACATTTGAGATACTTTTACATGATGATGCTTCGACAGATAATACCGCAAATATAATACGCGAATATGAATCAAAATATCCGGATTTAATAAAGCCGATTTATCAAACTGAAAATCAGTACTCTAAAGGTGTTGGAATATCCGTAGTTTATCAATTCCCTCGCGCAAAGGGTAAATACATTGCTCTCTGCGAAGGCGACGATTATTGGACTGACCCATATAAGTTGCAAAAGCAGGTGGATTTTTTGGAAGCTAACCCTTCATTTAGCTTGTCATTCCATAAAGCCAAAGTTTTGTCCGAAGGAATTTTGCATACTGAATTATATGCTCATTTGGAAGAAAGGGAATATTTTGGAAAAGAAATTTTTGATAATTGGACAATTCCTACGTGTTCTGTTTTATTCAGAAATAATTTTAAAATTAGAATCCCGAAATCTATTCTATTCGGCGATATATATTTATTTTTATTAATACTAAACCAAGGGAAAGCATATTGTCATGGTTTTGAAGGTTCCGTATATAGGCGTAATAATGGCGGCGCATCGGTGAATCCGTCTGTATCTACGATTAAAAAACTTTTTTTCCAATATAAATATATGTCTGAATATTTTCCTGATTACAAGGAAATTTCAAAAAGGAAAATGAATAATTATCTGGATCAACTTATCTATGCTCCATTTTTCAAAGGAATATGGAAATTCAGGTTATATAAAATGCTGCAAGAACCAAAATTGTTCTTTTCTTCTTTTTTTACTACTACTTTGACATCCTATATTTTCCAGAGGAATAAAAAATAAGTTATGCGGTTATCCATTATCATACCCGTTTACAATGTGGCTGAATATCTTCCGCAATGTCTTGACTCTGTATTTATGCAGGATTTGACCGGGTGTGAGGTAATTTGCATAAACGATGGTTCTACAGATAACTCGCGGGCGATATTGACCGAATACCAGAAAAAATTCCCGGAATTAATTATTGTCGACACACAAAATGGAGGGTTAAGCGCCGCCCGAAATTCAGGATTGAAAGTGGCGCAAGGCGAATATGTTTATTTCCTGGATAGTGATGATTATTTATATCCCGGAGTGGTAAGTGAAATGCTTCGTTTTGCGGAGGGGAAAAAACTGGAAGTAGCTTGCTTTAATGTGTTGAAAAATGGCAAAAGGCCTTATTTTGAGAATGATTTTAAAAATGAAGACATATTAACGGGAGTCGAATATTGTAAACGTTTTTTTCAAAACTTCGGATTTTATTATCCTGCACCAGTGTGGATGTATTTATACAAAAGAATATTCCTGGTAAACAACAACTTATACTTCAGTGAAGGAAAATTACACGAAGATGAAGATTTTACACCCCGGGTAATGTTTTATGCCAACCGAGTATCACTTCTGAATATTTCTGTTCAGTACCACAGGGTAGGCCGGGAAGGCGCTATAACAAATAGTACTACTATCAAGCATTTATCTGATTCAACTGCTATCTGCCGCAATTTATATCAGTTCTTTAATGAACAACAAAATACTGAACCAATTTTTTATCACAATATCTATTTTTTTTATCTTGTGACGTTAATCAAAGCATACGAAAATAACCTTTTAGCAAAAAGAAAATTATTTTTCAAAAGGAATGATGCAATCTTAATGTTAAGCTGTGCACAATCTGATTATGAACGTAAATGTGCAAAACTTGCGTGTATTAGTATATCGCTAACATATAGATATTATAGAAATAGATTAAACTACATTTTAAGTAGAATTATCAATCGTATATTATGACATCAAACCCTCTCTTTTCGGTATTAATAGCCAATTATAACAATGGATGTTATTTGCGAGAAGCAGTTGACAGTATTAAAGGACAAAGCTATACAAATTGGGAAATAATACTGATAGATGATGCTTCAACTGATAACTCGAAGGAATTGTATACGCTTTATGCCAATGACTCCCGTATAAAAATTTATTACAACGAAGAAAACAAAGGTTGTGGCTTTACCAAACGCCGATGTGTAGAGATGGCTACTGGGGAGTTGTGTGGTTTTTTAGACCCTGATGATACATTGACAGCGGATGCATTGCAGGTAATGGTCGATGTTCATCTAAATAGACCAGCAGTATTGGTATGTTCGCGCCATAGTGTATGCGATGAAAAATTGATTAAACAGTGGGAATCCGAAATAAGAGATAAAACGAAACTTAATTACTTAACGGAAAGATTTCATACAGTAGAAGTATTCGCCACATTTAAACGAAAAGAATATTTAAGTACAGTTGGGCTAAACCCAGATTACAAACGTGCTGTCGATCAGTATTTGTACTATTTGCTCGAAGAGCAAGGCGAAATGATTTTTATTGATGATTTGTTATATAATTACCGGCTGAACATCAACAGTTTGTCAATTGGACATTACAAGGCTTTATTTTGGCATGTGAAAGCAATAGAAGAAGCTTGCATACGCAGGGGACTGAGTGCAGAAGAAGTGGTGGGTGCCATGTTTGAACGGGTTATCAAAAAACACGAAGAAAAGTATCAAAAAGCAATCAATTCAGATTATTATAAATTTGGTTATAAGGTTCTTGCGCCATGGTCAAAACTCAAAAAAAGAATTAAAAAATGGCTGAATCATTGAAAACGGTTGTTGTGATTCCAATTTATAAGAATGTGCCGGATAATATCGAATACATATCTTTTAGCCGTTGCTTGGATGTGTTTCGAGACAACGACATCGTAATAGCTTGTCCGGATAAACTTGAATTGGAGCGTTATTCGAAGATTGCTGGCGACAAGAAAATTGAATTGAAAATAGAACGTTTTGAACCTGGATTTTTCAGTTCTATCGAAAGTTACAACCGGTTAATGATGGATTTAGATTTTTATGATCGGTTTAAATTGTGGGATTATATGCTGATTTATCAGTTGGATGCATATGTTTTTGAAGATATGTTGGAATATTGGTGTAGTAAGGGATACGATTATATAGGAGCACCTTGGTTCGATGATTATAAAAGCAAGGAACTGGGCTCAGGATTATGGGCTGTTGGCAATGGTGGATTCTCTTTACGTAAGGTTCAATCATTTGTAGATATCCTTAAGTTGAAAAAACCTATAAAAGGATATAAGCAGTTACGTGAAGATTATAAAAGAGTCCAATCCGGTTTTATAAAAAAAATAATTAGTCCTTTTATAATTCTTTTTCGATTATCAGGGTACAAAAACACTATTGAGTACTGGAAAACGCAGTGTGGCGCTAACGAGGATTTTTTTTGGACAATGTATCTTGATAAATTAGGCATTGGGTTGAAAAGACCAACGCCAGAAGAAGCAGTTGATTTTGCTTTCGAACAAAGTCCCTCTTTTTTATATGAAATTAATGGCTCAAGGTTGCCATTTGGCTGCCATGCTTGGCAGAAATACGAGTATGAAGTATTCTGGAAAAAATATATAGATAGTGATGAATAACACTTTTTACCCTTTGGTTTCAATAATTACCGTTTGTTACAACAGTGCTAAAACTATCGAGCAGACTATTTTGAGTGTTGTGCACCAAACTTATTCAAATATTGAATACATAATAATTGATGGGGGGTCTACAGATGGTACGCTGGATATTATTGAAAAATATAGCGATAGAATAGCTTACTTTATTACCGAACCTGACAATGGAATTTATGATGCTATGAACAAGGGTGTTCGGGCAGCAAACGGTGAAATGATTGGTATTATTAATAGCGATGACTGGTATGAATTAAGTGCTATTGAAAAAATAGTAGACATATATTCCAAGAATAGGATGGTAGATGTTATTCACGGGGGAATACGCATGTATGATAATGAAAAATACCTTACTACATATTGCCCGAAAATAAAACAGCTAAATTTGTGCATGATACCGCATCCTGCATGTTTTGTAACAAAAGCGGCCTATACTAAGTATGGTAATTATAATCTGAAATACAAAATTGCCGCCGATTATGAATTAATGGCTCGAATTTATTCATCCAATGGGAGTTTTGTTTTTTGTAATAAAATACTTGCTAATTTGCGCATGGGTGGAACATCCGATTTACATAAAACACAAGGAGGAAAGGAATCTGAGGAAATTAAAGGGCTTTATAAATTGAATTATCAAATTTCATTACAAAAACATTTAAAGATAAAGCTTAAAATGATATTGAAAATTTGAAACTATGATGTGGAATATACAAATACATTTGAAAAAAATCAGAAAACTCTATAGAAGTACTATAAAAACCTCAAATGACACGACTTTTTTTTCCGTGTTTTTAAAAGCAATCTACTATTATTTCTCTTATTCAAAATTAATAATTGCACATCAAAATTCAAGAATTATTGGTGCGAAAAATCTAAAAATAAATGGGTTATTGAGAGTGGGAGTAGATTTTGTAGGTTTTATGGATACATCCGATAAAACAGTTCTAAGAGTAAAAGGACAATTAATATTTAAAGAAAATTATTCGATTGGTAAGGGATGTCGGTTCGATATTGGTAAAGATGCAATTGTATCAATAGGAAGTGGCGGTTTCATAACAGCGAATACAAAGGTAATTATTATGCATAGACTTACGATTGGTGATAATTGCGCAATTTCATGGGATTGTCAATTTTTAGATGATGATTTACATACAATTGATTATCATGAGAAAAAGGAAAGAAATAATGAAATAATAATTGGTAATAACGTTTGGATTGGTTGTGGAGCTAAGATTTATAAAGGTACAATAATTCCAGATGGTTGTGTAATAGCAGCAAATACCATTGTTAGAGGTGTGTTTGATGTGAAAAATTCTTTAATTGGAGGCCAGCCTGCAAGGATAATTAAATCTGAAGTCCATTGGAATTAATCCGGTAAGAAATATTTATATTTTCATAATGGCTAATGCTATTTTCTCAATTATAATACCCGTATATAATGTTGAACCATATTTGCAAAGTTGCCTTGATTCGGTTTTGAATCAAAGTTTTAGCTCATGCGAATTGATATGTATTAACGATGGTTCAACCGATGGAAGTCTGGCTATACTGGAGGAATATGCCCAAAAGTATCCAAAGCAGGTAAAAGTATTTTCGCAACTCAATTTGGGGCTTAGTGCAACTCGTAACAAAGGAGTGGAGATGGCTGGTGGAGATTATTTATTGTTTTTGGACAGCGACGATACTCTGACGGAAAGTTCGCTGTCTCGGTTGGCTATGGAAGTTAATGACAAGACCATTGACATAGTTGCGTTTAATTCTGAACTTTATTTTGAAAGCGATAAACGCTCCGAAGACAATATTAAATTTAATCACACCGAAAATCAACTTTTTACAAAAGGAATGGATTATTTCGATGCATTTGTTGCGAAGCGTTGTTGGGGACCTTCTGCTGTTTGTTTTTATCTGTTTAAACGGAAATTGTTAATCGAAAATAAGTTGGAATTTGAAGTTGGTTTACTGCATGAAGATGAACTATTTATGCCCCAGGTTTTATTCTATGGTCAAAAAATACGTGTTATTAATGATGTTTTATATTCTTATCGGATTCATGGTGAGTCGATAACCCGGACTCAAAAGCGAAAGAATTACACTGATAAACTCCAAATAGCAGAAATGCTATTCGATTTTTTTGCCGATAAAAAAATGCTGGATAAATCCGTTCAAAGATCAATCTATAACTTGTCATTGGCTGGTATTCACGGGTTGATGAGTACTGGTTCTGGAAGAGCAAAAATATCACTTCGTTCACGTACGAATTTGGTTTCGGTAGCTCAAACTATTAAGGAAAAAATGATTGCCATTATGATTCGCTTGGACGTTAGATTGTATAGATTATATTTTAAAATAATAAAGTAAAATGTTCAGTGTAATTATTCCTTTATATAACAAACAAACTTCCGTTCAGCAAACAATTGAATGTGTCTTGAATCAAACTTATACAGAGTTTGAGATTATAGTTGTGGACGATGGTTCAACCGATGATAGTGTAAAACGCATAAATGAGATTGTAGATAATCGCATCCGGTTGATACATAAGCCAAATGGCGGGGTAAGTTCAGCCCGCAACAGAGGTATTGAAAACGCAAAGAATCGTTATATTGCTTTTTTGGATGCCGATGATATTTGGGAACCGGATTATTTGTTGGAACAAAAAAGACTGATTGAAGATTTTCCTGAAGCCAAAATGTGGGGATGCGCTTATGGATATATCAGTGAGGCAGGAAAAGAAGAGATTGATCATGCATTGCCCATTGGGTATAGGGGAGTTATTCCCGATTATTTTGGGATGAAGAAGAAAACAAATATATTTTGGGCTTCTTCGGTGGTGGTAGATAAAAAGGTGTTTGACGAAATCCCGGCTTTTGACGTACGAATGAAAATAGGCGAGGATTTGGATGTATGGTATCGGATTGTCTTGAATTTCCAGGTGGTTTTTTACAACAGGATTTTGTCGTATTACCGAACAGACGCCGAAAATAAGGCCATGCATAGTAAACCCGATTTACAAAGCACGTTGTTTTTTTACATGGAAAAGTTCCGGGAATATAGACGTTCGAATAAAACATTCAGAGTTTTTTTTGATAAGTTATGTTTACGTCAATTGTATCCGTATTATTTGCAGGTAGAAACAAGGCAAGCCGTAAAAAAAATAATAAAAGAGATTGATTTTTCAGAACAACCCATCAGATGGAGGTTGCAATATATGATTCCAATAGTTTTTCGAAAAATTTTCAATTGATTACGTCATGTTCAACTCAACGAAAGAAGGATTAAAAAGTGCAATAGCAATAGAGCGCGGTATATATTTAAGCGGCTCGTTGAAGCATCGGATTATGGATTCAATCAAATCTACTGAAAAACTGAGGATATGGAAGTTTGTTAAAACGCTCCGGTATTGCGGTTATTATAAAGCAAACCGGAAAAAATCTGTTTATCATTCAATTATGAGTATTTATTACCGTCGGAAGCAAAACAGGTTGGGTTGTAAATTAGGGTTGATTTTTGGGGCTAATGCATTCGATGAGGGTCTGACAATATATCATGTTGGCAATATTGTTGTCGATGGAAATGTCGGTAAAAATTGTATCTTGCACGGGAATAATTGTATAGGACGAAGTAAAACGAAGGATGATGTTCCTACGCTTGGCGACAATGTCAGGTTAGGTGTCGGAGCTACAGTAATAGGAAAAATTTTCATTGCCAATAATGTAACTATAGCAGCGGGTGCTGTTGTGACAAAATCGTGTTTCGAAGAGGGCGTTACCCTGGCAGGCATACCTGCCAGAATTATTTCAGCACAAAAGTAAATAATAATGACAATAAGCGTTATAATTCCAGTTTTTAAAGTCGAGCAATATTTGGATGAGTGTATCCAAAGTGTATTTTGTCAGACATATAGGAATCTGGAAATTATTCTGGTTAACGATGGGTCGCCCGACAATTGTCCCGCAATGTGCGAGGGGTATGTTTTGCAGGATAAGCGGGTGAGGGTTATTCATAAAGAAAATGGAGGACTGTCGGATGCGCGCAACGCCGGATTGTTGGCAGCCACAGGTGAATATGTGATTTTCCTTGATAGTGATGACTTTTGGTTGGATAACGGTTTCCTGGCTATATTGATAGATGAAATCAAGATTCAGCAGAACGTGGATTTAATACTTTTTGGTAGAAAGGATTACTATGAGGCTACCGGAAATTATGTCAATGGATTAACCGTTGATGTTGAAAAGGTGAATGGTTGTAAGAAAACAGATGTGTTTCAATACCTGGTTGTAAATCAGTTGTATAGTATGAGCGCCTGGTCAAAAATTATCCGGAGGAAATTTTTAATCGGAAATGAAATATTTTTTGAAAAGGGCTTGTTAGGCGAGGATATGGACTGGAGCCTGAAGCTTTGGGCGAAGTTGGATTCGGTGAGGGCGGTGAATTGCCAGGGCTATGCATACCGGCATCGCCCACAGTCTATTACTTCAACGTATGGGTTAAAAAACGTGGCTGATTTCGTTGGTATTTTGGAAAAGTGGAAAAAGATTGCACAGGATGAAATGCAGGGACAGGAATTGGGCCGTTTGTTTTTAGGCTATTTAGCCTTTTTGTACCCCACGCTGTTACGGAACTTTTACCTGACAAGGAAAACGGATCGCAAGATTGAATATCGGATGTTGAAGGAATTGATTCCATTGCTGCAACACAGCATAACCACAAAATCCGACCAAGTGGCATTGCTCAATAGATATGCCGGGTTTGGAGTTACGGTTTTTGTGTTTGGAGTTTTCGGACTGATAAAAAAGCGAGGTATAAAAGGCCTGGCTTTATTGATTAAATAATCGCTGTTAACCAATTTGTGAACCGTGTTGAATTATTTCCCTAAATTTTTCACAAACAAGGCAATTGCTCTCTATGTTGGAGCATTGGTGTTGGTTAGTGTTGTGTTTTTTAAGCGCATACTCCCCTTTCAATGGATGTTGTTCGGTCTGGTCGAAGTGATTGGATTCTTTTATTTTTCTAATTTATTTACCCGCAAATGGACAAGGTACACTCCAAAGGCATACGAGAAGAAACTTTTCAGAACTTCTTTATCCATCCGGATGGTGTGGGTAGTCTTTTCTTACTTGTTTTATTTGTATATGACTGGCACACCCTTTGAATTTGGGAGTGCCGACGCTTTTTTTTATAATTCAAAAGCAGATTCATTTTCCCACTCAACATTCAATATCCCCGATATTGTTCAACAATTAGGTGCCTCGGATTCAGGATACATTATTTACCTGACTATTATAAAGAAAATTATTCCAAACGACATAATAATAACACGCCTGTTGAAAGCTGTATTAAGTTCAATTACATGTGTTTTTATATATCGGTTGGCTCGACGAAACTTTGGAGAGGAAGTTGGCCGTATGTCGGGTGTGTTTTGTATGTTGTTGCCCAATTTGATTTATTACACAGGGTTGCACCTGAAAGAAACTGAAATGGTCTTTCTAACGGTTTGGTGTCTTGAACGCTCGGACTTTGTATTGAGAGAAAAGAAATATAATTTTATTAACATCGCGATACCCCTTGCATTGGCAGGTTCACTTTTCTTTTTTAGGACAATATTGGGTGCAACGGCGTTATTCGCATTCTTTACAGCTATTATTTTTTCGTCCACGCGTATTTTAGGCATGGGCAAACGTGTGTTGTTGGCAATATGGATTTTTGTTACTGTTGGTTATTTTGTGGGCGGAAGAATAGATGCCGAGATGCAAGCGCTTTGGGCGCAAAAAGATACAAACCAACAAAATTCAATGGAGTGGCGGTCGGTACGTGAAAACGGGAATAAGTTTGCTAAATATGCTTCAGGGGTGGTCTTTGCTCCCATGATTTTTGTAATTCCGCTTCCGACAATGATAAATATCACGACCCAACCCAATATCATGCTGATTAATGGGGGAAATTATGTGAAGAATGTCATGGCTTTTTTTGTTATTTTTGCGGTATCATGGATAATACGAAAAAGGAAGTGGCGCGAATTTACATTGTTGGGAGCTTTTACGTTGGGCTATTTGCTTACAATCGCCGTAACCGGTTTTGCTCAATCCGAACGGTTTCACCAGCCCACTTTATCCTTCTTGATGATTTTTGCAGCTTTCGGCATTAGCCAGGCTACGAATAAGCAAAAGAAATATTTCAGGTGGTGGCTGGTGTTCTTGTTTGTTTGTTTAATAGGCTGGAGTTGGTTTAAGTTGGCCGGACGCGATGTTGTGTAGCAAGTTGGAATATGAGAGTATTGATTGTTTGCAGTAAGAATTCCGGGAAGATTGCTCCGTTTATTCAGGAACAGGCTGAATCCTTGGTTCGAATAGGTTTGGATGTGGATTATTTTACAATCGAAGGTAAGGGTTTGAAAGGATACTTGAAAAACAAGAAGCGATTGATGGATAAAATCCGATTGTTTCAACCCCAGCTAATTCATGCCCATTATGGCCTGTCCGGTTTATTGGCTAACCTGCAACGACAAGTGCCAGTGGTGACAACCTATCACGGCAGCGATATCAACCATCCGAAAGTGTATCCTTTATCCAGGTTGAATATGACGCTTTCGGCTTACAATATTTTTGTATCGCAGAAAAATGTGGACAAAGCCGGATTGAAAAAAGGCTCTGCCCTGATTCCCTGCGGGGTGGATATTCACTTTTTTTCTCCTATGGATAAACAGGAAGCTCGCAAACAGTTGAACCTGATGCCTGATAAAAGGTATGTGTTGTTTGCAGGTTCGTTTAGCAATAAAGTGAAGAATTCCGGGTTGGCAAAAGAAGCTGTCAAGCAGTTGGAAGGCGTTAAATTATTGGAACTCAAGGGTTACACCCGGCAACAGGTGGCGCAATTGATGAACGCAGTGGATGCCGTGCTGATGACGAGTTTTACAGAGGGTTCTCCCCAATTTATCAAGGAAGCCATGGCCTGTAATTGTCCGGTGGTGTCGGTACCGGTAGGTGATGTGCCTGAGGTTATTGAAGGAGTGGAAGGGTGTTACCTCACCACCTACGATGCTTCGGATGTGGCGGCAAAACTACAACAGGCTCTGGCATTTGGCCAGCATACTGAAGGGAGGCCGGTCATTATCAAACGCGGTCTGGATGCAGAAAAGGTCGCCGCTCAAATCAGGGATATTTATCAATCACTAATCACCACTAACCATTAACCACTTATCATTTATCACTAATGAAAAAGCTGTACATTCTGTTATATTATGGTTTTGCAAAGCATTTACCAAAATCAACTGCTCCGGTTATTGGAAAAGTATCCCAACGAATCCGCAGGTTTTTATGTAGCCGGATATTTTCTAAATCGGGTAAAATGCTTAATGTAGAGAATGGAGTATATTTCGGCAATGGAAAAGATATCATGGCTGGCAATGAAGTTGGTTTTGGATCAAATTTCAAAGTCATGAATAGGTCTATGATTATTGGAAGTTATATAATGATGGCTGAGGATATATTGGTTTTAGGTGGTACTCATAACTCAACGAGTCTTGATATTCCGATGAAACATCAGGGCGGTGGAGGCAAAACGCCCCTCGTTATAGATGATGATGTCTGGATAGGTGCGCGGGCGATAATTCTTCCCGGATGCCGGCACATTGGGAAAGGTGTAATCATCGGCGCCGGCTCGGTAGTCACCAAAGATATTCCCGACTATGCCATTGTTGGCGGTAATCCTGCCCGGATTATCAGGTATCGGAATTAAATTTATTGATCTTAATTCGGATGATTCTACACCGGCATATTAATGAAATAGATCCACAGCAATGGCAACAACTTGTTGACAAATCGGAAATGTCGTGTTTCTTCCAGACGCCCGAATGCTATGATTTTTACCGGTCGTTGACGTTTCTCGAACCGTTTCTCACGGGTGTTTCTGAAGATGGTGAATTGAAAGGCATTGTATGTGGGTATATTGTTTCAGACGGGGGTTTATTCAAGCGTTATTTTAGCCGTCGTGCCATTATTCCCGGAGGTGTGTTGCTATCCCCGAAAATTTCGGTAAATGCCCTGCATGCCCTGTTTGCAGAAACAGTGTCCCTGCTACGGAATAAAGCGATTTATATCGAAGTCCGGAATTACAACGACTTCAGTACTTACAGGGATACAATTGAATTGTCCGGGTTCCGTTACCAACCTCATTTCGATATACATGTTCCCGTCCGGGATTTGCAATCAACCTTTCAAAACCTGAGCGAGAGTAAACGGCGGCAAATCAATTCATCACGGAAAGCCGGTGTTACCTGGTCGGAAACTACCGAGCTAGAAGATGTAAAAGCTTTTTACAAATTGTTGAGACACTTATATAAGTCCAAAGTTAAAACGCCGCTTTTCCCCCTCGAGTTTTTCGAAAAACTGGTTCAATTCCCGTTCGGGAAACTGCTGGTTGTAAGGTGTGATAATCGGATTATTGGTGGTATGGCATGTGTCGCCTTGCAAAAGCGCATTTTTTACGAATGGTTTGTGTGTGGCGAAGATAGGGCAGGGGGTAGAATTTATCCTTCGGTCGTTGCCACCTGGGCTGGGCTTGAATATGCAGCGCAAAACGGGATTCCAACATTCGACTTTATGGGTGCCGGTAAGCCGGGTGCCGCATATGGAGTACGCGACTTTAAACGTAAATTCGGTGGGGAATTAGTTGAATATGGGCGTTTTTTGTATATTTGCAAGCCTTTTTTATACAAATTAGGGCGGGGAATGATTACGCTACTTAAAACCTTTGCCTGAAACTGGTTCAAAATGAAAATACTGATTTATTTAGGTCATCCTGCACATTTTTATATCTACAAAAATTCAATCGGCGAATGGAAAAACCACGGGCATGAAATATTTATTCTGATCAAGAAAAAAGATATCCTTGAAGATTTGTTATGCGAGGCGGGTCTTCCCTATTACAACATCCTGGAAGAAGGCAGGAAAGACTCGAAATTCGGGATACTCAAAGGAATGATAAAACGCGCTTTCAGGTTATTCGCTTTTTGTCTAAAACATAAACCGGACATTCTGACCGGCACCAGTGTCGAAAATTCATTTGTGGGTAAACTTCTGCATATCCCTGTAATAAATGTAAACGAAGACGATGCCGCAGTCGTGCCAATGTATGCCAAGTTGAGTTATCCGTTCGCTTCCGAAATCCTGACTCCAATAGTCTGCGATAATGGAAAATGGAATAACCGCTCGTTAAAATATAATTCGTACCACGAATTAGCCTACCTGCATCCCAATCATTTTACCCCTGACAAAAAGATTGTTGAAAATTATTTCAGCGTAGATCGACCTTACTTTATAATCCGTTTTGCGAAACTCAATGCCCACCACGATCATGGAATAAGAGGCATAAATGTAGGAATCGCCGAAAAAATTATCGAGATATTGAAACCGTTAGGTGATATTCACATCACTTCGGAGCGTGAACTTGAACCTCAGTTCGAGCCATACCGCATAAAAATTAATCCCCTCCACATGCACCATGTCATGGCTTTTGCCAGGCTGTATATCGGTGATAGTCAGACCATGGCAGCAGAAGCCGGTGTCCTCGGAATACCTTTTATCCGGTTTAATGATTTTGTTGGCAGGATAGGATACCTGCGCGAACTGGAAGATGTCTATAACTTAGGCTATGGAATTAGGACAAATGAGGTTGACAAGATTTACCAAGCTATCAATCATATATTTAGCATGGACAACAAAGATAAGGTTTTCGAAAACCGAAGGATGAAAATGCTTTCAGAAAAAATTGATTATTCAAAATTTCTCACCTGGTTTATCGAAAACTATCCCGAAAGTGCTAAAATAATAAAGTCTAATCCCGAATATCAGTATAGGTTTAGGTGAGTTTTGAGTTTTGACTGATGAGTTCTGATATTGAATACGAATTATGGTGAAGAAGTATAGTGATTTCAGGGATTTGAAGGTTTATATAAAAGCTTTTGAACAGGCTTGCCTCATATTTGAATTGAGTCAGTCTTTCCCTAAAGAAGAAAGGTATTCGTTAACGGACCAAATCCGGAGATCGTCCCGTTCAGTTTGTGCTAATCTTGCTGAGGCATACCGTAAAAGGGATTATAAAAAACATTTCTTGCTTAAAATTACTGATTGTATGGGGGAAAATAGTGAAACACAGGTTTGGCTTGACTTTGCTTTTCATCATAAGTACCTGACAAAGCTACAATATGATAATCAATCCCGATTAAATGAAGAAATTACCAGTCTTTTAAAATATATGTATAATAACCCTGAAAAATTTGGAGTGAAGAACGAGTGAAGAGTATTGAGTTTTGAGTAAAGAGTAAAGAGTATTGAGTGAAAAATACTGAATATAATGAAGATAATTTTGAATTGAATAATTTTTGACTCAATACTCCTTACTCCAAACTTTTCACTTCATATAGAACTCAAAACTCCAAACTCCAAACTCAATACTCAATACTCAATACTCAATACTCAATACTCATAACTCCAACTACCAACCAATGACTAAACTTATCCTCGTTGCCGGCGCCCGCCCCAACTTTATGAAGATTGCGCCGCTGATGCATGCACTGAAAGATCATCCTACCATTAAACCCATACTGGTGCATACCGGCCAGCATTACGATGTGAAAATGTCAGGACAGTTTTTCGAGGAACTCAATATCCCCGCACCGGATATTAACCTCGAAGTCGGTTCGGCAAGCCATGCCGTGCAGACAGCCCGTATCATGGAAGGTTTCGAAAAGGTATGCCTCGACGAAAAGCCCGATTATGTGCTGGTGGTGGGCGATGTAAACAGCACCGCAGCCTGCACCCTGGTGGCAGCGAAACTGGGCATAAAAACCATTCACTACGAAGCAGGCCTGCGCAGCAACGACCGCACCATGCCCGAAGAAATCAACCGCCTGGTAACCGATGCCATCAGCGATGTGTTTATTACCACCAGCGTGGACGCCGACGAAAACTTGTTGAAAGAAAATATTCCGGCAGGGAAAATCCACATGCTGGGCAACCTGATGATAGATTCGCTTGTGGCACAATTACCAAAAGCCCAACAAACTTCACTGGAATTTAAACTCCTGAACCGCGACCGGAACATCAGCCTGGGGGTGGACTTTGCTGAAAAGCAATACGGGGTGTTGACTTTTCACCGGCCGGGGAATGTCGACAACAAGGAAAGCCTGGCTACCTTGGTGCGTTTGTGGGGGGAAATATCAAACCTCATTCCGTTGGTTTTCCCCGTGCACCCACGAACCTATAAAAATATTCAGCAATTCGGGTTACAACCTGTAATCGATAGTTATCCAAACCTGTTTTTCATTGAGCCGCTCGGCTATTTGCAATTTATCCACCTTGTGAGCCGCTCGGCTTTTGCGCTGACAGATTCCGGTGGAATCCAAGAAGAAACTACTTTCTTAAACATTCCATGCCTCACGGTACGTCCTAATACCGAACGCCCGGTGACTGTTTGGGAGGGCAGCAACAAATTGATTAAGACCGAAGAAATTGTGCCCGAGGTAAATTTGATTGTCCAAGGTAAGGGGAAAAAAGGTACCGTGCCTAAATTCTGGGACGGGAAAACGGCAACACGGATAGTGGAACTGGTTGAGAAAATGGGGTACTGATTGTTAACGTTTGATTGATAGTTGAAAATATTGTTTGACTTTACTTTACATAGCTACCGTCGATTGTTGCTTTCTTTAAAAAAAGCAGGCTACAATTTTTACACGTTCGAAGGATGGTGTACGGGTAAAGTTACGGGTAAATTTGTGATTCTAAGGCATGATATCGATAAATTGCCTTTGAATGCATTAAGGATTGCCATTGTTGAAAAGGAACTGGGTATTTTTTCCACCTATTATTTTCGTATTTCGCCCCAGGTATTTAACCCTGCAATTATCCAAGAAATTAGTGGTATGGGACATGAAGTCGGGTATCATTACCGCGATTTGGTTGATGTTGCGGGTGATTCAGGTAAGGCAATTTTCTCTTTCATGGATAACCTTTCAAAACTGCGTCAAGTTGCTGAAATTAAAACAGCTTCTATGGATGGGTGCCCTTGGAGCAAATTCGACAACCGAGACCTCTGGAAAACCTTCAATTACAGGGAATATGGCATTGTGGGCGAACCTTATTTCGATTTCCTGAACAGGCCGGGAGTTACTTACCTCACCGATACCGGGCGTATGTGGGATGGCGACAAGTACAATATCCGCGACCGGGCAATCGGCACAGGTGCTGAAAATGCCCGTCCCGATGTCCATTCCACCTTTGACCTTATTCGTTGGTTCAGATCAAATCCCCCTCAACCCGAAATCATGATAACCACCCACCCGCAGCGCTGGACCAATAACCCGTTCTGTTGGCTGGTGGAATTCGTGGCGCAAGCTATGAAAAACGAAATAAAACGTTTCTTCATTTAAGGGGATGTCCGGAGTTCTTTTAATTGGCCTTGTTCCTTTCCAAAAGTTTTCTTAATAATATTGAATTCCCACCCGCCTGGTAAGTGAATATAAGTTATAGATTTGCCGCCCCGGGCTTATTGCCCGGGGCTTTATCCAAGAGCCCATTTCCTTGGAGTTCTTGTCTTTGTATATTTTATGTTGTTGATATACATGATATTATGTGTTTCGTGCCGGGTGTTTGACCAATGCATTTCTTCGTAATCTTGGAATTTTTTAATGGAAATCCTCTGGCTGGCTTCTATTCGGTTGGGTAGCCGGAATTAATGCAAATTTGAATTAGTTTATAATTATTTCATGTTATATTTGCACAAACAACATTACGAAATGAAGATTCTCTATCGCATAGCCTATTCTTACCTTATATTGGATATCGTTTTACTCCTCTTGTGCTATTATATCGTATTGGACTGGTTACCCTTGACGGCTCAACGCCCTGTTGAAAAATATGCATGGCCCATGCTGGCCTACGGGGGAGCGTGGGTTGTGGTTGCCTATCTTTTGCGGAGGTACGAGTCTCTCCGCAAAAAACGTTACCTCCGGTCGTTCCTGAACTTGTTTTATAATTCGGTGTTGGTGTTCGTTTTCTTCTGGATATTGTTGCATGCTTTCTTCAGGGAATTTTCGGGCTATGTGTTGCTGATCATAACCCTCGAAGCCCTGCTGGTAAATAATGTTTTCCTGTCGCTTTACTACGCGTTTAAATTGGCAGCCGAATACAATGAAATAATTCTGGATGTGGAATCGAACAGGGGGAATGCTGTTGCCCGGCTTCCCGAGATGCTCGATTTGCCAAGCTACAACGAACGTTGCGACGTAATAAGCAGTCATTCTGAAAATTGTGTTCTGGAATTCCTGAAAAGGCAAGTGGATCTCGGTAGCACCAGTACCTTTGTTTTTACCAACAACCCGCCTGAGAACCTGAAATTGATTCCCCAGTACCGTTATTCCGCCATTGTTCAGCTCGAACGGTTGAATAACATCAAGCAGATTAATAAAAAGCTGGCTATAATCAACGAAAAACTACCCGACTATGGAGTGTTTGTCTGCTGTTTCGAGAGCAAGAGCACACGGAAAAGTAAATTGTTGGCAAAATATCCCAAAGGAATAAATTACATCATATATTCATTTGACTTTGTGGTTAATCGGATTGTCCCGAAGATTATGCTGATAAGCCCCTTGTACTATCATTTTGCCACAGGAAACAACCGCATACTTTCTAAAGCAGAAGTTTTGGGAAGGCTTTATTGCTATGGTTTCAGGGTATCGGTCGAGAAAAAAGTGGGCAAGCTCAATTATGTGGTCGCCGAACGGGTGAAAAGTCCCGAGCCTTTACAGAAGAAAGTCTATGGGTCGCTCATCCAGTTACGGCGCTTTGGAAAGGATGGCGTGCCTTTCGTGGTTTACAAATTCCGAACCATGCATCCATATTCCGAATACCTGCAAGCTTATATCTATCAGAGGAACAGTTTGAAAGATGGTGGAAAATTCAATAGGGATATTCGTGTCACAAGCCTGGGAGGCATAATGCGCAAATATTGGATCGATGAATTGCCCATGTTTTACAATGTGTTCAGAGGCGAAATGAAACTCGTCGGGGTGAGGCCGCTGAGTGCGCAGTATTTCAACTTGTATTCAAAGGAGCTACAGGAAAAACGCAATAAGTTTAAACCGGGATTGCTACCGCCTTTTTATGTCGACTTGCCCCGGACATTGGACGATATCCAGGCTTCTGAAATGAAATACCTCCAGGCTTGTGAAACGAGTGGGGTCTTTATCACCGACACGAAGTATTTTTTCCTGATAATTAAGAATATTCTTTTTAAAAAAGCCAGAAGCAGTTGATAATCAATACTGTGTCTGTCATGTCGAAAAATTATGGAAGAAGAAAAAATCACCGGATTGCCTGAAAATGCATCACGTGAGCTAAAGCCGGGCGAAGAATATAGCCCTTTGTTGTCTGCGGACAAAAACTATCCCGAAGTAAATGTTCGGACAGTATCGTGGGGGTTGCTTATGGCAGTGTTGTTTTCTGCGGCGGCAGCTTACCTCGGGCTGAAGGTGGGGCAGGTGTTTGAAGCAGCCATCCCGATTGCAATTATTGCCGTTGGCCTTTCAAATGCTGCAAGGCGGAAAAACGCATTGGGCGAAAATGTCATTATCCAATCGATTGGAGCCAGTTCGGGCGTTGTGGTTGCTGGGGCAATCTTCACCTTGCCGGCATTATACATACTCCAGTTTAAATATCCCGGCATAACTGTCAGTTTCCTGCAAGTTTTCATGAGTTCCTTGCTGGGCGGTGTCCTGGGAATATTGTTCATGATCCCGTTCCGTAAATATTTCGTGTCCGAAATGCACGGCAAATATCCTTTCCCCGAGGCCACAGCTACAACGCAAGTGCTCGTTTCGGGTGAGAAAGGGGGCGACCAGGCCAAACCGCTTGTCCTGGCCGGTGTCATTGGTGGATTGTACGATTTCGTTGTTGCCACATTTGGTACCTGGGCCGAAACATTCACTTCGCGTGTATTGCCTTACGGCGAAGCAGCTGCCGACAAGCTGAAAATGGTATTCAAGGTGAATGTTGGTTCGGCTGTGCTCGGGCTTGGCTACATTGTAGGGCTGAAGTATGCCGCCATCATCTGTGCAGGTTCGGCTTTGGTGTGGTTCATTATTGTACCATTGTTGCCCTTGTTGGATGAAACGTTAATACGAACCCTGAACCCCGGTTTTTCGGGGGCATTGCCTGGACTTCAACCCGAATTGATCTTCAAAACCTTTGCCCGGCATATTGGGATTGGTGGAATTGCCATGGCGGGTATTATCGGCATTATCAGGTCGTGGGGGATTATCCGTAGCGCAGTCGGACTTGCTTCCAAGGAATTCAAAGGGGGAAGTCATGTTGCAGAGGCTAATGTAAAACGCACCCAACGTGACATTTCAATGAAAATTATTGTCATAGGGGTTATCATTGCCCTGGTGGTCACTTTTGTCTTCTTTTATTTTGGTGTGGTCCACAGCCTCCTGCATGCCGTGGTGGGAATCCTGGTGGTGGCGGTTATCGCATTCCTGTTTACAACGGTAGCTGCCAACGCCATTGCCATTGTTGGGACTAATCCGGTTTCGGGCATGACATTGATGACCCTGATTCTATCTTCTGTGGTTATGGTGGCGGTGGGGCTGAACGGAACTACCGGCATGGTGGCGGCGCTTGTTATCGGTGGGGTGGTCTGCACGGCATTGTCCATGGCAGGGGGCTTTATCACCGACCTGAAAATAGGTTATTGGGTCGGAACCACACCCGCAAAGCAGGAAACCTGGAAATTCCTTGGGACTTTGGTTTCGGCGGCAACGGTTGGCGGTGTTATCATGATCCTGAATAAAACCTATGGTTTCACGGGCGACAACGCATTGGTCGCACCCCAGGCAAATGCCATGGCGGCAGTTATCGAACCGCTTATGTCGGGCGTTGGAGCCCATGGTATCTGTATGCCGTTGGCGCCGTGATTTCGTTGTTGCTGACCTTTTTCAGGATACCTGCACTGGCTTTTGCGCTGGGTATGTTCATTCCGCTCGAATTGAATACGCCCCTTTTGGTGGGCGGCGTCATCAATTGGTATGTTTCCACCCGCAGCAGCAACCCCAAGCTTAATACAGCCAGGCAGGAAAAAGGGACGTTGCTGGCTTCCGGGTTTATTGCCGGAGGAGCATTGATGGGTGTGGTAAGTGCATCGCTTCGTTTTGCTGGATTTAACCCCATGAACCTTGCATGGACCGAAAGCTTCGGGGCCGAATGGCTCGCCTTGGGAATGTATGCTTTGCTGATAGGCTATTTTGTTTGGGATGCCAAACGGGTGAAATGATTTTTTGGCAACAATGGCCTGCAGAAGATGACAACAGGGGCAAGTGACCGGGAAGTTGCTTGCCCCTGTTGTTTGGTGTTCGGGGAAATCCGTTTCCGCGTTGTTTTTTACCGGTACACCATGCTAAAAGTTGTCCTTTTTCGAAATGATATATTCCGGCCGGTCTTTAATCTCGTCGAATAATATCCCGATATACTGTCCTAAAACCCCTACGGTAAGCAGTTGTACACCACCGAAGAAAATAATCAGGATGATAATGGAACTCCAGCCGGTAAGGGCGTGGGTAAATCCGAATATTTTGCCGATTAAAGTCCATAAAGCATAGATAATTCCAATCAGCACGGTAATGAACCCTAAGTTTGTTGCTAACCGCAATGGCTTTTTTGAAAAATACAACATGGCGGTCGAAGCAAAATGAAGCATTTTCTTCAATGGATATTTGGTTTCGCCTGCAAACCGGGCTTCGCGCTTATACACGAAAGGCACTTGCTTGAATCCAATCCAGCTGATAATGCCGCGGATGTATTTCCCTTTTTCCCTGAATTTGACGAATTCGTCTATTACTTGCCTGTCAATCAGTCTGAAATCGCCCGTATCGAGGGGGAATTTCACTTCCGACATATAGTTCATGGTGCGGTAAAACAGTTTGGCTGTCAGTTTTTTTAGAAGGGTTTCACCTTTACGCTTTTCCCTTATGCAAAAAACCACGTTGGCCTGTTCTTTTATGCAGGTTTCAACCATTTCAGGGATAAGTTCCGGCGGATCTTGCAGGTCGGCATCGATGATAACGGCCATATGGCTGCTACAGTGGTGGATGCCGGCAGTAACCGCAGCCTGATGCCCGAAATTCCGCGAAAAATGCAATGCTTTAACCTGCTTGTCGCTTGCGGCTAAATCACTAAGTAATTCAGCTGTCCTGTCCATGCTGCCATCGTTTATGAAAATAATTTCCGTGCGGAAGTCTTTCATGCCGTCAAGCGTATTTTTTGTCCGCGTATAGAACTCCGGAATCACAGCTTCTTCGTTATAGCATGGTACGATTACAGAGAGTGAATTCATAGTTTTTTCCCCTAAGGCTAAAATCGTAAATGGTTTTTATCTCCCGGCGTATTGTTTTTCGTAGTATTTCTGGTAATCGCCGTTTACCACATTATCCATCCATTCCTGGTTGGCAAGATACCAGTCGACTGTTTTTTCCAATCCTTCTTCAAATTGCAGCGAAGGTTTCCAGCCTAGTTCGCGCTGAAGTTTGGATGAGTCGATGGCATAACGCAAATCATGTCCGGCACGGTCTTTCACAAACGTAATGAGTTTGGCCGATTCGCCCGGTTCGCGTCCCAACTTGCGGTCCATGATTTTGCATAATTCACGTATCAGGTCAATATTTGTCCATTCGTTGTTACCCCCGATATTGTATGTTTCGCCCGTAACACCGTTGTGGAAAATGGTATCGATGGCACGGGCGTGGTCGTTCACCCAGAGCCAGTCCCGTACGTTTTCCCCTTTGCCATAAATAGGCACAGGGCGGTTATTTTTGATGTTATTGATTGAAAGCGGAATCAGTTTTTCGGGGAAATGGTTGGCCCCGTAGTTGTTCGAGCAGTTCGAAACCACTACAGGCAAACCATAAGTATGGTGGTAGGCCCGTACAAAATGGTCGGAACTAGCCTTGGCTGCCGAGTAGGGGCTGCGGGGGTCATATTTCGTTTCCTCCGTGAAAAAACCCTCTGTTCCGAGCGATCCATACACTTCATCGGTTGAAATGTGGTAGAAGCGCTTGCCTTCCATGTTGCCTTTCCATGCTTCCTTGGCTGCATTCAGCAGGTTTGCTGTTCCGAAAACATTCGTGCGGATAAAAGCAAACGGGTCGGTTATCGACCGGTCTACGTGTGATTCGGCAGCCAGGTGAATCACGCCATCAATCTGGTTGCTGGCGAACAAGGAGGTAATGAATTGTTCATCGGTGATATCCCCTTTCACAAAGCGGTAGTTGCTGGCAGCCGCTATGTCTTTCAGGTTTTCCAGGTTGCCGGCGTAAGTCAGTGCATCGAGGTTTATAATCTGGTAATTAGGGTATTTTGTTGTGAATAAGCGAACTACGTGTGAACCGATAAATCCGGCACCACCTGTTATCAAGATTGTTTTTCCCATTTTTTAATATTTTGTACAGTACCAGTACAAAGATACAACGAATTTTCAGGTTAATAAAATGTTGAAAACTTTTTGTTGGGAAAATTTATTTTTTGAAGCATTTAATCTATTTTTGCATGGTGGAAAAATTTTGTCAACATATCGAAAAGCTGCTTGCCCATTACGATTACGTGGTAGTGCCCGGTTTGGGAGGTTTCGTGGTGCAAGTGCAATCGGCAACGGTAATGTCCGGACACATTGCCCCCCCCGTTGCAACTGTCGGGTTTAATCCGCTGATGTGCCATGCCGATGGCTTGTTGGCGATTGAAATTTCGAGGTCGCAGCAAATAGCCTACCGCCAGGCAGTGGGATATATTGAACGGGAGGTTGGAAATATCCGCCAGAAACTCGAAGTCAGCGGCAGTGTCCGCCTTGGAAGCATAGGCGTGCTTCAGCAAGATGCGGATGGAAACTTTGTTTTCCAACCTCAGGCGAAGGCTGCTTTTTTACCGCAAAACCTGGGTCTCTCCGATTTGTATGTCGGCGAAAGGCCTGAAAGCTCCAATGTGGCTCGCCGGATTGCATTTACATTGCCTTCGCCCCGGATGTTCCGCTATGCGGCATCCATACTCTTGGTCGCCGGGTTGTTCCTGGTGTCCAACCGTGTGAGTGATGTTAGGCAGCCCAATACAGCCAGCCTGGCCTCGCTAAGCTTTATGCATGCCCCCCCGGCGGTTAAAATTCCGGTGCAGCTGTCTTCCGATACGACAGTACTTCCAGTTGAAGAAAAACCGGTTGAAATCGCTCGTTTCCATGTGGTTGTAGCCAGTCTGCCCACCTGCAAAAGTGCCGACCATTTGTGCGCTTCCCTGAAGGAGAAATTCCCCGAAGCACATGTCCTCGAACCTGCTAAAATATACCGTGTAGCGGTCCGGTCATTTTCCGACCGCGACGAAGCTATCCGGTACATGGAGCAATTGCGGCTCAGTGACAGCGAATTTGAAAATGCATGGGTTTTGTGCAATTGATTATTCCTTGAGTTCGATACATTGATTTTCGTAATTTCCAGTCGAACTTCGTAGTTTCCAAATAAAAAGCATTATCTTTGCACCCGCTTTTCGAGAAAAAGCATTAGGTATAATCATTAAAAAATCAAAAAAATGCCAACTAAAATCAGATTGCAACGTCACGGTCGTAAAGGGTATGCTTATTACCACATCGTAATCGCTGACAGTCGCGCGCCACGTGATGGTAAATTTATCGAACGAATCGGTTCGTACAACCCGAACACAAATCCTGCCACTATCGACCTGAAGTTCGAACGTGCATTGTATTGGATGCAAACCGGTGCCCAACCCACCGACACAACCCGCAACATTCTTTCGAACGAAGGTGTATTGCTGAAAAAACACTTGTTGGAAGGTGTTAAGAAAGGAGCTTTTGATGTAGCCGAAGCTGAAAAACGTTTCGAGGCATGGAAAACAGCCAAAGAGTCGAACGTTGTGAAAACCAAGGAACAACTCGCAGCTGAAAAACAAGCAGCAATGAAAGCCCGTCAGAAAGCCGAAGCCGAAGTGAACAAGGCAAAGGCTGCCGAACTGGCCAAGAAAAAAGCCGAAGCTATTGCCGCTGCTGCCGAAGCCGAAGCTGCTCAGGCTCCTGCCGCCGAAGCGCCAGCTGCCGAAGAAACTGCTGAATAAGCGATATATTGAGATATTGCAAAAACCCGGAAGTAAATTTCGGGTTTTTTTGTTGCTGTAATTTGCAAAATTGAAGTAGCTTTATGCAATTTTTGTATTACAATTCCGTTATCTATTAATATCCTGATGTTATGAATAAAATAGTTAATGTAGCTTTACAAATACTTCCGAGTTCAAAAACGATTCATCCATACGCATTGGTCGACAAAGCGATTGAAGTGATTGCCGCTTCGGGATTGCGTTACAAAGTAACCCCATTCGAAACCGTGATGGAAGGAAGCTACGACAAAATTATGGAGGTTGTCAAACAAGCCCAGGAAGCCTGCTACGCCGCCGGTGCCGACAGCCTGATGACCTATGTGAAAATTCAGACTTCGAAAACAGATGTGAGCATTGAGGATAAGATGGGGAAGTATGAATAAGTTAAATACTGGTTTTTGAAATCTTCGTGATTTAAAAATTGGCAATTCGAAAGATATATCCGAAAAATAAAGCATTCGAAATAATGAAATTATTGAATATTGCGATTTCACATTTTATTTTGTTGCTGGTAATCATTCTCAGCAGCATTATTATGTCGTTTAAGCCCAAAAACGATATTGTGGTAGTGTATTCTCAACTTTTGCTGGTAGTTACATTTTTCTGGACATTTTCTGAACAATTGAAATTACATGGGTTTAAGCATTTGCTTACTTTTTTTCTGGGAATATTTTTCTTGTTCCTGCTATCATTGCCTTTTTTTGATTTGATACAGGCAATTGATATTCAGAAGCAATATCTCTTTGTAAAAATAAAGATTTCAAATGAAATATTTTATAAGGTGTATACCTTTTCAACCTACTTTATTGCCTTGATGTTTACAGGCGCCATATTTGGTTATGTGGATGAAAATGAGCTTAAAAAAAGGAAAGTTGAATTGGCGTATGACAACAAGTTGAATTTGGCAGGTATGGTTATTTTCCTTTTAGCACTTCCGGGTTTATTGACTAAATATTTTATACAACTGAAAGTTGTTTTTCAATATGGCTATTTTGCTGTATATGATGGGACACTGGATAAAATCAAATATCCTATAATTTGTTATGGTTCGGGTATGTTGCTGGTTATAGGTTATTGTGTTTTTATAGCATCCAAGCCTCGAAAGAAAATATTTTTAATTATCACAACTATTTTCCTCATTACACAGGCTATTAATGTTCTTAAGGGGCAACGGGCGGTTTTGATGTTTCCTTTGGTTTTTAGCGTTTGGTATTATTTTAAATTTTATGCAAAAAGCATCTCCAAAAAAAATATTGTTTTTCTAGTCTTGATTGTGGCAGTTTTAAGCCAGTCGATACATTATTTCAGATCAAACAACCACATTATTTTAAAGAAAGAAACGTTTGTCCAAAAATATGTTGCCAGTTTTTTTACCGGACAAGGAGTTTCCTTTTTTATTCTACCTTATATGATTCATTATGATTTGCATAATGACCGTTACCCTTACTTATTAGCTCCTTTAGATATTACTTCACATGGCAAAATTCAAAACATTTCACGCCTGACTGAGAATAACTACCTTGCGGATCAGTTGATGTACCGGATGTTGCCTCAATCATACAATCAGGGGGGAGGTGTAGGAACTTCCTTGTTGGGGGTTTTTTACGATTTGCCAGCAGTGATTGCAATAATCCTGTGCTTTTTGTTGGGATTTTTGATTGTGAAGTTCGACGCTTATGTGAAATATTCCCGGATATTGTTGCTTTCATCATTTTATATTGTTTTTGCTGTGTCAAGTTCGCCACGCTATGAATTGTTCCAGTTGTTTTACGATTTGATGATAGTGTGGATTGTGTTTTTTATGGTGGGAGTTTTGCAATTGATTGCGAACAAGACATCGAACAAATTGAACAAAGTATGAGCGGTATCAATATCGGTTATAAAGATGTGGTTTGGAATTACCTGGCAACATTTCTCCAGTTAGGAACTGGCGTATTGTTAATGCCATTTGTCCTGCATTATTTTCCGTCTGAAACTTTCAGTGTCTGGACTATTTTTTCCACTGTCATTGCATTGACAGTGTTGCTTGATTTGGGGTTTAACCAGTCATTTGCCCGTAATATTTCATACGTTGTTAGTGGGGCAAAAGGATTGAAACAAAGTGGTTTCCACGTGGTTGATAGCAATATTCTGGATATTGACTACTCTTTGCTAAAAGGGATAATAGAAACCATGCGTTGGTTTTACAGGAGGATGGCCTTCCTGTTACTCGTATTGTTAATGACAATCGGTTCGTTTTATATTTACCGGATAGCCTTAAGCTATAAAGGCGACAAAATGGAGATTTACATTTCCTGGGTTATTCTATGTTTGATAAATTCGTATTCATTGTACACATTTTACTATGACTCCCTCATGCAGGGCAAGGGTATGGTTAAGCGTGTGAAACAAATACAGATTGCCGGGCAAACAGTTTACCTGCTGGTGGCAATCGGGCTTATTGTGTTGAAATTTAATTTAATAGCTGTGGTTAGCGCTCAGGTTTTATCCATTGTGGTCAAGAGAACCTTATCGTATTATTCTGTTTATACCACAGAATTTAAAAGTAAGATTTCCGTTGAACCAAAATATACTAAACATGAAATATTAAAGTCCATTTATCCGAATGCCATAAAACTTGGCTTAGTCAACATTGGGAATGCCATTGTTACACGTTCGACCATTATAATCGGTGCTTTATACCTTACTTTGGATCAGATGGCAATGTATGGAATAACCATTCAGGTTATTTGGGTTGTGGCTTCGGTGGGAACAGTTTATTTTTCGACTTTTGTGCCAAAAATCATACAGCACCGGGCTCAAAACAATACTAGCCGAATTATTAATATCTATATTTATAGTACTGTATTCCTGGTTTTTACTTTTGTGTTTGGGGTGTTAGGACTTACACTGTTGGGAAGTAAATTGCTGATTTTAATTGGTAGCAAGACACAAATATTACCTAATTCATACATAATTGTACTTGCAGTAGTTATTTTACTCGATTACAACCGTGGCATGGCCGAATGGGTGCTTTCTACAAAAAATGAGATACCATTTTTTAAGGTTTCACTATTCACAAGTGGTATTATGTTAGTTTTACTGATTTTTTTTCTGAAATTTACTTCCCTAGGGATGTGGAGTTTGGTTTTGGCTCCGGCCATAGCACAAAATTGTTACCAGAACTGGAAATGGCCTTTGGTGGTTTTCAAAGAATTAAAGATAAATTTCCCCTGTGTTTCTAAAAGCATGTACCTTGCTATCCACCAAATCAAAAGATTGCATCTCTAATTCCTGATTCATGAAAATATTTTACGACCATTATGCGTTTTCATTTTTAAAGTTTGGAGGCATATCCCGGTATATAAGTGAACTTTTAAAATACATTCCAAAAGAAAATTGGGATACAAGCACGTTGTTGACGAATAATTCACATGTACAGAGCCTGGGTTTGATAAAGACAATTGGTTTTTTACCAACCCTGAATTTCAGGGGCAAAGAGCGTTTGATGTATGGTCTGAATATGCCTTATACCAAATACAAATTGCGAACAAGTAATTGGGATGTTTTTCACGCAACATGGTTTGCAACCCCTTATTTCAATGACGTGAAAGACAGACCGGTTGTGGTAACGATACATGACTTGATTTACGATATATTTTTCAAGGATAAAAATATCCCTTACAGAGAGCGAATTATTGATATGGGAAGGAAAAGTGCAGAACGTGCCGATAAGGTAATTGCAGTTAGCCAATGTACTAAGTCCGACATGATACGTGAATGGGGAATTGATGAAAAAAAAATTGAGGTAATCTATCATGGGGTTGATAAGACAACTAAACCAATTTCTTCTGAGCGACTAATTGAGAATCCCTATATTTTTTTTGCAGGAGGTGGACGTAGTTTGAATAAAAACTTCGAACATTTGATAGAGGCCTTTGCCTTGTTGAGTGAAAAGCATAAAGACTTGAGGTTGGTTTGTTCAGGTTCAAATTTTACTGAAGCCGAACGAAAATTATTGCTGCAGTGGAAAATCCAAGACAAGGTTCTACATTACTATGCTAACGAGCAACAAATGGCTCAACTCTATCATGATGCGCTAATGCTAGTTGTTCCTTCTTATTACGAAGGATTCGGTATGCCTATTCTTGAGGCAATGGTTTACGATTGTCCTGTTGTGTTATCTAATGCCAGTTGTTTTCCGGAAATTGCCGATACTGCGGGTGTTTACTTTGATCCATATAATTCAGAAGAAATGTGTGTGAAAATGGCTTTACTTGTCGAAGATAATGAAACAAGATACAGGCAAATTGAAAGAGGTAGAACGCGTTTGAATTTTTTTTCGTGGGAGAAATGCGCAGTTGAGCATCAAGCAGTTTATAAAAGTATTATTTAACCTGGGAACCAGATGAAGATTAAATATTATGATTTAATAGCTGTTTCCGGCATCCATACAGGAATCAATGTAGCTTTGATGAAAGTCCTTAAAATGGTTTATGAAAATCAAGAAGGAGTTGATTTTTATGCGGAACCCATGCACTCAAAAATTTGCAACGAAAAATGGAGTGGAAATGATGTCCATTTTCATACAATGAAATTAATGCCTGCGAAATTGTTCGGTGGTAGTAAAATGATATTACGGGATGCTTTGAGTTGTTTGTATGTTTTCAAAGCTTTTTTATTCTCATCCAGACAAGATATCTTGATTTTTAGTTTGGCTTATCCGCTGGCACAATACTTAATTTACCTTTTATCGAAATTGTCTAATAAAAAAGATATATTTGTATGTCTTCATGGTGAAATGGAAGTAATTGTAGATGACCGATCGTTCAGAAGTAAAAGATATCAAAACCTAACCAAAAAAGTGCTGAATTCAAATTCCAAGATTCACTATATCGTACTAGGAGAATCAATATTCAAGAACTTAAAACACCTTTTTGCCCGACCTGAAAAGGTGATTGTGATTGAACACCCTTATGAATTCAAAACTATAGATTTACATTCTGTGGCTAACTTTAAACCGTTAGTTATAGGACAAATAGGGATGGGCGAAACTTCCAAAGGTACAGGTAGTTTATTTGAGATAGCAAAGATGCTAGAAAATGAAATTCAACAAGGCAAGTTAATTGTCAAGCTGGCTGGCAGACTTAATCCTCAATTGATGAAACTCGACAACGGGCTTGTGGAATATCATACAAATTTTTTGGATTCAAATACTTTTGAGTCTGAAATACAATCTTTGCACTTTACCTTACAGTTAGTGCCATTTTCAAAAAGGAAAGTGACGGCTAGCGGATCATTTTTTGATACTTTGAAATATCAGAAGCCGTATTTATCTCTTGAAAACGAATATATTGGCTTCTTCCATTCCAAACAGCCAAACAGCGGAGCGTTGTTCACCACACTCCAAGAAATGGCGGCATATATCAAGCACCAATTGGATGGAGGTTCAGATGAATTTTCAACCCAATACCAGAAGTCTATTGAAGCAATTCGCGAATTGCAGCGAAATTTATCATTGACTAATATTGCCGAAAGTTTTAAAAATCAATTAAACAAAGTCTAAAAAGAAGGATGTCTTAAATTGACTTTAAAGTAACTATAAGATATATACTGAGCTAAATTTAGGGAACTTGAATCTGTTTTTTTTATTTCTTAAACAAATCGCTACACAATGAATCAACGTGTATATTTTATTGATATAGCCAAAGGATTTGGAATTTTATCAATCGTTTTGTTGCATATTGTTTTTAAATACCCAAATTCACAATTATTGCCGTTGAATAGTATTTTGGGAGACGTGTGGAAAGTGACTGTTTTCTTTGTGATTGGAGGATTTTTTATAAAAGATGAACAACTGGTCAAACCATTTGTTTTTTTTAGAATTAAGTTTAAAAGTATTTATAAGCTGCTCTTGTATTTTTATATAGCTGCCGTTTTATTACACAATTTCTTTATTAACATTGGCTTTTATTCAGAAACCGTAGATTACATAGGAAAAAATATGGTTCAGAATAGTTGGACCGATACGTTGAAGGGGGTATTAATGGTCGTTCTTGGAGGAGGACGCGAACCAATCGTTGGGCCATTGTGGTTTGTATATGTTTTGTTCTTTTCATTAATGTTCTATAGTATCGTTTCATTTACGGCCAGGAAATTATTCAAGGATGATAAAAACTATGATCTTGCGAGGTTATTGATACTTTTGAGCGCAACAAGTATTTCATGTATCCTGACTCAGAAGTACGGAATCTTTATTCCCAGGGTAATGAACTCCACTTCTTTTGCGCTGTTAATTTACATTGGAAACATGATGTATCAGCGGTTTAAATTGCAGTTCAACAATCCATACGTTTTAATTGCATTTTTAATTGTTTTATATCAGTATTTTGTAATATATAAAGTGAATAACATTGCAGCCAATAGTTATAATGATATAGCATATTTAGTTATAACAACAGTGGGTGCAACATATGTTCTTTGTTTCATTGGTGTAAAAATCTCATACACTAGGATAGGTAAAATACTTGCTTACTGTGGTAACGATTCGTTTTATATAATGGCTCTTCATTTTATTGGGTTTAAATTAGGGACTATAATATTTAATTTAATTACCAAAACGAATGAACCTTTTAGTTATCTGACACCTACTGCAAACAATATTGGAATGCTTTTTTACTATTTTGCTTGGGGCATTATTTTCCCACTGGTATTTATGTGGTTATTTAGACAATTAAAGAATGGAATGATCCGCATAATCCAGGTCGTTACAGTACAAAATTAAATGTCATACAGCATTTGCTGATGAATGGACAACCAATATAAAAATTTCAATGATATCAGTCTGTTTGGCGTCTTACAATGGAGAAAAGTACATAAAGGAGCAAATAAATTCAATTTTAGCTCAACTTTGTGACCAAGATGAATTAATCATTTCAGATGATGGGTCAGATGACCGTACTTTAGAAATAATACAAGAATTTGGTGACTTGAGAATTAAAATGTTTCAAAATAATGGTATCCATGGTTACACACATAATTTTGAGAATGCCCTTATACACGCTTCGGGCGATTATATCTTTTTCTCAGACCAAGACGATGTGTGGCTGCCTGGAAAAATAAACAAGATGTTGCCCTATTTGAAGGATGATGTTTTAGTTTTTTCCGATGCTTTCATAACCAACGAAAACCTTGAAGTGTTAGGCAAGATTAGTGATTGGAGAAAATATAAAAAAGGATATATTAGAAATTTGTATAAAAACATATACACCGGGTGTACTTGTGCTTTTACAAAAAAAATAAAAGATTATACACTTCCTTTTCCTGTTACAAAGTTCATAATGCACGATAATTGGATTGGGTTGCTTTGTGAACTAAAATTCAAGGTTGTATATTTGGATGAAGCTCTCATCTGGCATAGACGCCATAATGACAATACCTCTTCAATGACAAATAAGAGTAACAGGACCATCATGTTTATGTTTAAATATCGGTTCCTGTTGTTGGTTAAAACTTTGCAAAAAGCTTATTGCTAAGAGAACCTTAAATCGAAAATTACAAGATGATAACAATCTCAATAGTTCTTTATAACCACTCTGTTGAAGAGATAAAACTATTAATCAGCCCTTTGCAATCATGCGGGGCAATTTGGAATATATATTTGGTTGACAATTCTCCAGCTGCAAATCCTGATTTTGAGAAACTTCCGGTTGTTTATATGTTCACCGGAAAAAACTTGGGATACGGTAGTGCCCATAATATAGCTATTCGAGAGAGCATCAAAGAGGGTATTAAATATCATTTAGTACTCAATCCGGATATTAGAACAACTGAAAATGTTATTGAACAGTTGGTAGATTTTATGGATACTCATGAGGAAGTCGGATTATGCATGCCTAATATAGTCTACCCAAATATGGAAAGGCAACATCTCTGTAAACTTTTGCCTGCCCCCACCGATTTGATATTTAGACGATTTTTCCCCACTCAGGATTTGAAGAAAAAGCACGATGCCAAATTTGAATTACAAATTGCAGATTACCACAATGTGTTTTATGCACCCAGCTTATCAGGTTGTTTTATGTTTATGAGAACAGAAATTTTGCAAAAAGTTAATGGTTTTGATGAACGTTTCTTCATGTATTGTGAAGATCTGGATTTATGCAGGAGAATTAACGCATTTTCAGAACTAAGGTATGTTCCCACAGAACCCGTTATTCATCAGTATAATAAGGAATCCTATAGAAAAGTAAAATTGCTCGGTTCCCATATTTGTTCTGCAATAAAATACTTCAATAAATGGGGTTGGATTTTTGACAAGGAACGAAAAATTATTAATAGAAAGACTTTGAAACAATTAAATTTGTAATATCTTTGTATAAATATACTTGTTGCGGATTGTGAATTTAAACTTACTCCAAATTACCAGCGCTTTCATGGTTCTCTTCGCCATTATCGATATTTTGGGTTCTATACCCATTATATTGAATATCAAGCGGAAAGGTCAGAATGTGTATGCACTCAGGGCAAGTGCAGTGGCGCTAATGATCCTGGTTGCTTTTTTGTTCTCGGGCGAAGTGGTGCTAAAGCTTTTCAGTGTCGATATACAGTCGTTTGCCGTGGCAGGCTCATTGATAATATTTATATTCTCGCTGGAAATGATACTTGATGTGGAGATTTTCCGTAACCATGGCCCTGAGGGTGGTTCATCCATTGTTCCCATCGCTTTCCCACTCATTGCCGGCCCGGGTTCGTTCACAACGCTACTTTCGTTGCGTGCCGAATATGCCGCCGAAAACATTATCATCGCGTTGGTATTGAATATGGTTTTCGTGTTCTTCGTGCTGAAATCGACTTCGCGGATTGAAAAATTCATGGGCGAAGGCGGCATTTATATCCTCCGCAAATTCTTCGGTATTATCCTGCTGGCCATAGCCGTGAAACTGTTCACAACCAACATCGGTTCACTATTATAAACGCAACTTTTCCAAAGTTCTAAACTTTGGAAAAGTTGTCGAGCCTCAATATTCAAACCTCCCGAACTCGCTTTCAATCAGCAATTCTTTTTTATCCGAAGCTTCGCAATGTCCGATGATTTGTGCATCGATATTGAACGATTTCGAAATTTCTATCACTTTTTCGGCAAGTTCAGCTGGCAAGTATACTTCCAGACGATGTCCCATGTTGAAAACCTTGTACATTTCCTTCCAATCGGTTCCCGATTCTTTCTGTATGAGTTGGAACAATGGTGGAACGGAGAAGAGGTTGTTTTTCACTACTTTCAGGCTGTCGATGAAGTGCAGGATTTTGGTTTGTGCACCACCCGAGCAGTGAACCATGCCGTGAATTTCGGGGCGGAGTTCTTCCAGTAACTTTTTTACAACCGGTGCATAAGTCCGTGTTGGCGAAAGTACTAACTTGCCGGCATCGATTCCCAGTCCTTCAACTTCATCTGTCAGTTTGCATGTTCCCGAATAGGCCAGTTCCTGAGGTATGTCGGCATTGTAGCTTTCGGGATATTTTTTTGCTAAGTAGTTGGCAAAAACATCGTGGCGGGCCGAGGTAAGGCCATTGCTTCCCATGCCGCCGTTGTATTCTTTTTCGTAAGTGGCTTGTCCGCACGACGAAAGGCCGACAATTACATCGCCTGCCTGAATATTGGCATTGTCAATCACTTCCGAGCGTTTCATACGGCAAGTTACGGTGCTATCCACAATGATGGTGCGAACCAGGTCGCCCACATCGGCTGTTTCGCCGCCGGTCGGGTAAATATTCACGCCCATTTCACGGAGTTCTTCTACCAGTTCGTTGGTGCCGTTGATTATGGATGAAATTACCTCGCCCGGAATCCGGTTTTTATTCCGTCCGATGGTCGACGAGAGCAGGATGTTGTCGGTTGCGCCAACGCACAATAAATCGTCGATGTTCATAATGAGGGCATCCTGCGCAATGCCTTTCCATACCGACAAGTCACCGGTTTCCTTCCAGTACACATAAGCCAGCGATGATTTGGTGCCGGCTCCATCGGCATGCATAATGTTGCAGTAGTCAGGGTCATTTCCCAAAAAATCCGGGATTATCTTGCAGAATGCTTTCGGGTATAATCCCTTGTCAATGTTCTGGATGGCATTGTGCACATCTTCCTTCGATGCTGATACACCGCGTAAATTGTAACGTTCGTCACTCATTTGTATGTTGTTTAAATTACCCCTAACCCCTAAAGGGGGAGAAGGGCATAGTTTAGTTTTTAACGGTAAATTATTCTGATAAGGTGAATTGCTCCCGTTAGGGATTGGGGTAATTCATCTTCCAGATTTCTCAATCATTTCGGTGATTTTCTTATTGAAATTTGTTTCTGTCAAGAGTTGCTCCAGCGTTACATGCATTCTGTAACACCAGAAATTGTGTGGGTTGCTCGGGACGTTTATGCGTTCTTCAAAAGGATTTCTGGAACATAAACCGGTTTCGAGAGCCATCCAGTCTTGCCATGGCAGAATAACCCACATGGCATTCGAGTACAAATGTTGTTCAATAATCATTTTTGCAATCCACGATTCGCAAGTTGTAGGCGCTTTGCCTTGCATGCCAAGTGCTTGGTTGTAAAAACGTTGTGTCGCTGCAGGATTTTCTTCCCACCATGCACGCAGCGGGTTCATGTCGTGGGTCGAGGTCGTGCAAACCGATGGGTAGGGAGCTTCGGAAGGTATGCCGAATTCCTTTCCCGGTTTTTTGGGCATTCGTTGTATTTCGAGGCTGAGGATTTCGAGTTTGTCCATTACCTCGGGGACTGAATCGGGAACCATGCCCAGGTCTTCGCCACAAACCAACATGTTGGTGGACGATATGAGTGCAGGCAGTTTTTTTAAGGCTTGGCTTTTCCAGAATATGTTATGCCGGTGGTAATAGTAATCGACATAAATCTGGTCGAGCAGGTGCTTTGTGCTTTCGGGTAAATCCATGAAAGTGGCTGAACCGTGCATGGCGATGCGCGGGTGGAAAAGTTCCTTGTTGCGGATATCCGGAATAAAAAGCACTTCGCAGTTCAGTGTATACAGCCCATCGCGGATAAGTGATTGTTTTGCATTCAGTGCCTTCGCCGTTGATGCGAAATGGGCCTGGATTTTCTTTTGGGTATTGAATTCCGGTTTGAAACAGTAGTTTTCCTGGCCGGCGGGCAACAGGTATTTCTCGATTACCTCCTTTTTGTATTCGCCAAAAAGTTTGTCGAGCACATGCTCTTTGATGTATGGTTTCAGGAAACGTTCATCATCCCATTGCAGGCCGATCGATTCCAGTTCATTGCGCGAATAGGGCAGGGCAGGGTGGAAACTTCCGGTAAGTCCCCATACGGCATCGACCGGAATTTCCCAAATGCGGAAAAATCCCAGGATGTGGTCAATGCGGTAGGCATCAAAATATTCCGCCAGCTTCTGAAAGCGTTTCCGCCACCATTTGTAATTATCTTTTTCCATTAATTCCCAATTGTAGGTTGGGAACCCCCAGTTTTGCCCGGTGGTCGAGAAATCGTCGGGTGGCGCTCCTGCCTGGACTTGTGAGTTGAACAATTCAGGTTCGACCCAGGCATCCACGCTGTTCGGACTTACCCCGATTGGGATATCGCCTTTCAGGGCTACCCCGTTTTTGCGGGCGTAATCATGGACTTCGGAGAGTTGCTTGTGCAGGTGGTATTGCAGGAAATAATAAATGGCAATTTCGGGATAATGAGCTGTGCCGGGAGCCGAGAATTTTTCGATGTCGGCTTTATTGTACTTGCCGAATTTTTTCCACTTGCCGAATTCGGGTGTGCCGTTCAGGTCGCGCAGATACGAAAATGCGGCGTATGGAACGAGCCACTCCCTGTTTTTTTCGAAAAATGCCCGGTATTCTCCACTTTCAAAAACGGCAGGGCTTTTGGTTTGGTACAAGGTTTTGAAAAACCTCCATTTTTCCTGCATCACCTGTTGGTAATTCACGAAAGGGAGTTCGTTCAGTTCCTTTCTTTTTGCCCGGAATTCGGCCCGGTCAGTTTTGTTTTCCAGTTTGCCCATGTTTTCAATGCGGAGGAACAAGGGGTGCAAGGCATATACCGAAACCGCATTGTAAGGGTATGAATCGAGGTTTGAATGGTGAAGGGTGGTGTCGTTGACAGGTAATGTCTGGATAATGCGTTGTCCTGTTTTTTTTGCCCAGTCGACCATTTTCTTCAGGTCGTAGAATTCGCCGACACCAAAGCCCTTCTCACTTCGGAGCGAAAATACAGGGATAGCTGAGCCACAGCCTTTCCAAGCAGGTGTGTTTCGCCGGAAATGTTCGTCGGTGATAATGGTAACGGTCTTTTCATCAGGTGTTTCGATGTACCTGTTGGGGCCTTCGTCCCAGCATGCAACTTCGCCGTTTGTTGAATCGACCAACAAATACTTGTATTCCAAGGGGAATGTCAAGTGTTTGGAATCCAGAGAGATGCTCCATGCAGGGAATTCCGATTCGTCGAGGCGTAATTTTTTTTGGATATCCCAGTTCCCGAGGGCTGGTTGGTTGCCAACAATGGCTAAATGTTTATCTGGTTCAATATCGGGGCAATTCAATCGAAGGAGTAGGTCGGCTTTTGCGGTTTTTGGTTTGAGAGCTGTGGGATTTCGTTTTAGAATGCAATCGGCGAAGGCGGCAGAAAGAAATGGGCTGTTGCCAAGTGGCATCCGCCAACTGTCGTGTATGTTGAAATCCTTTTTCGACTTCCCGAATGAAATTTTCCGTGCGGGACCCGGTTCATGGGTCAATGTTTGGTCGGTGTCGCGGAGGGCATAATGGTAAAAGATGGTGGCAGCAGGTGAGCCGTGGTTTACATCCAGCAACCATTCGGAGGCGTTGCTGCATTGCATTTCATAGGGTTTCATGCCTTCGGAATGCATAATGAGTACCAGCGACTGCCCCCATTTTGTAGCATAATGTATTGTAAACCGGATTGCCATAGATTATGTATTCGAGTACAAATTTACGAAAATAAAACACATTGCTGGCAGAAATACATAAAAAGCGCTGTAAACGTTCGATAAAGAGAATACCTTCTTAATTGCCTGTTTCGGGGTCAACTAAGAAGGTATCTGAGGTTCGTGGCGGATTCGAACCGCCGTATACGGTTTTGCAGACCGGTGCCTAGCCACTCGGCCAACGAACCTTGATTTTTCGGTGTGCAAAGGTACTGAAAAAAATGTTTCAAACCAAAAACATTTGTTCGAAAAACAAATATATGGCTTAAAAAGTTTTTACGGTTGTTGGGGTTTGTTCTCGCTGTGTGGTCTACCCGGCATATTCCTAAGCAGTTCGCGTTTAAATTCCCTTTCTGCCCTGTAGTACCTGAACAAGGTTTCGGGTGGCAGAAGTACGCGGAGCCGGAGGTGGTAATTTTTAAAAAGCTGTGCGTGTGCCAGTTCTTCTTCTGCATAACGGTCGTTTAGCTCGGCAAAATTTGGTTTCCCGTCTTTGTTTTTATCCATGACCGATTTAAAGAACTGCCTGTTTTTTTCATGCCGTTCCCACATGTTTTTTTCATAATCGAGGAAAACGGGTTTTACAAGGTCGGATTCGGTTTGCTTGAGCTGGGCTTTTTCAACCAGGTAATGCCATTTTTTTTCATGGAATTCTTCGGGGCATTTATTCCGGGCATTCGTAGCTGTGGCAGCTACGAATGCCACAAGGAGTATTAGATGTTTCAGTGTGTTCATGGCTTGTAATTTATTATTGGGTTTAATATCCTTGGTTTTCAATATAATAATCCATTATGGATGATTCGTCGACTTGGGATAGGACGTATGATTCGTATTTATCGGTGTTTTTGCTGATGGTGTTTTTATTTAGGGCATAGTAGACCTGTCCCGCAAACAGCACACCCACAAACACCGCGGCAATATAGAACCAAGGTTTGAATAGTATTGCGGAAGGTTTATGTTGCCTGGCAATTTGTTGCTCGATATTGAGGGCAAAGTCTTCGAAATAATTGTCGGGAACTACGAACGGTAATTTATTTCCCGCTTCTTCGAGTGATATGTTTTTCTTTGTTTTCATACTGCTATTTGACTAATTGGGTGTCCCGGGGTTTAATTTCAGTGTGTTTTGCAGGCAACTTGTTTTATGTCCGAGTGTTTTGCAATCTGTTCTTTCTTTGTTATTCAGTTTCGTTTTCAAAAAATTTTTCAATTTTTTTTACCGCATGGTGGTACGAAGCTTTTAACGCACCGGTTGTGGTACCCAGGATTTCTTCCATTTTCTCGTAAGTCATGTTTTCAAAATATTTCATGTTAAACACCAGCCTTTGTTTTTCAGGCAATGTTAGAATGGCTTTTTGCAGTCTGAGCTGCAGTTCGTTGCCATTGAAATAGGTGTCGGCCTGGAGGTTTTGCAGTAAAATGTCTTCGAGGTCCACCATCGAGCTTATGTTGCGCATCCGCTTGTTGGTGAGGAATGTAAGCGTTTCGTTGGTTGCAATGCGGTAGAGCCAGGTAGACACTTGCGATTCACCCCGGAAACTGTCCAACCCATTCCATGCTTTCAGAAAAGTATTCTGTAACACATCGTTTGCATCGTCGTGCGACAATACCATTTTGCGGATATGCCAGTAAAGCCGTTCCTGGTATTCGCGAACGAGTATGGAAAATGCCCCCGCCCTGTGCAACGGTTTGCTCAATTGTATTTGCAACTCCTTTTCGGATAGCTCCATGTTTTTGGTTTTGTTTCAATTTCCGGCTGGCCGGGTTCTTGGTGTTTTTGACTTATGGGCGGGCAAAAAGTTTAATCGGCCGGGATTCGGTTTACCAGGCTTATGTCGGTTCGGCCATTGAAAAACCGGATGATATTCTGCGCGACAAACCGGCTCATTTCGTTCCGGGCTTCAATGGTGGCTGTTCCGTTGTGGGGCGCAAGTACCACATTGTTTAGTTTTAATAATCCAGGGGCAATGTCGGGTTCATTTTCGTAAACGTCGAGTGCTGCGGCGAATATTTGATGATCGCCCAAGGCTTTAGCTAAAGCTTTCTCGTCGACCACCGGGCCGCGTGCCGTGTTGACCAATATGGCGGTTCTTTTCATTTTCCCCAGTTCGGCTTGCCCGATTAAATGTCGTGTTTCATCGGTAAGCGGGGTGTGGATTGAAACCACATCGCTGGTTGCCAGCAGTTCGGGCAACTCCTTCTTCCCGGCCTTGTATGCCAGTTCCATGTTTTCGGGCAGCCTTTCCCGGTTGTGGTAAATGATATTCATCCCGCTTGCCAGGGCGCGGCGTGCCAATGCCTGTCCTATTCGTCCCATTCCGATAATTCCCAGTGTTTTTCCATACAGTGTTTGCCCCAGGTTTTCCAGAACTCCCCAT
>DATGXD010000098.1:0-3474 GCA_035299105.1 Paludibacter sp.
TTAGCCCCGCTGTCTTTCAACATATAATCGATACGTTCCTGTGGAAACTCCGGGTCAATAGGTAAATAGGCGCCGCCGGATTTTAATATGCCTATGATGCCAATGATCATTTCGACGGAACGTTCCATCTTAATGCCGATAATGTCGTCCGGTGACACGCCTTTTTGGATTAGATATCCTGCTAATTGATCGGCTTGATCGTTCAATTGATGATAGGTCAGGCAATTTGGGTCAACCCCTATAAGGGCGAGCCTATCGGGCGACTTTTCAGCCTGTTCAACAAATAAGGCATGAATCGTTTTATCTTTGGGATATTCGGCCTGGGTGTTGTTAAATTCAAATAATATAAGGTTCTTCTCAGATTCCGGGAGGATTTCGAAAGTGAAAATTTTGCCGTCTTTGTTTTTAATTATATTGCTCAGGATATTTTTAAAATAATTAATAAACCTTTCGATGGTTTCTGCATTGAACAACTTTGTACAATATTCGAAGGTAAAAAATAACTTACCCTCCCGTTCAATACCTGTTAAGGTCAAATCAAATTTCGACGTTTTATTTTCGTAGGGATAGAGAGAAAACGTTAAACCGGGAATCTCTAATTTTTGCATATCGGTAGTTTGCAATACAAACATGGTATCAAATAACGGGTTGCGTCCGGTATCCCTGTTGACGGCAACCTGCTCAACCAGGCTTTCATAGGGATAATCCTGGTTTTCAAAGGCTTTTAATACTTTTTCCTTGATTTCGCCTAAAAAACCGGCAAATGTTTTTTCCCCGTTTGAGTAATTCCGAAATGCCAATGTATTAACAAACATTCCGAGAATTTGTTCTAAATCGGCATGCCTGCGCCCGGCACTCGGGGAACCGACAACAATGTCTTCCTGGTTGGTAATTTTGGCTAAAAAGATCGTGTAGATTGCTAACAAAACCATAAATAACGTGTCGCCGCTTTCTATTTTTAGTGCTCTTAAAGCGTTTGTGGTTTCATGCTCAATTTCAAAATTTACCCTGTTTCCTTCAAAACTTTGGACAGCAGGCCGCAAATAATTAACCGGAAGTTCCAACACCGGTATTTCTCCGGCAAATTCGTTTAACCAGAAATCCTCTTGTTGTTTCAGCGACTCTTTTTGATTTCGACTGCAGCACCATTCGGCAAAATCTTTGTACTGAATTCGAAGTTGGGGTAAATCTTCTCCCTTGTAGAAAATTATGAAATTATTCACTACGATATTTATAGAAACAGCATCGGAAACGATATGATGCATATCAACCATGAGCAAATGTTTTTCGTCTGCGATTTTCCTTAAAGCTGCGCGAAGTAATGGTGCTTTGTCTAGATCAAACGGTCGCATAAAATTTCTTATGATATCGGACTGTTTTGAACTTGAATTTGAATTTGAAATTGAACTTGACTCATCAATCCCTAATATTTCAATTTCAAATTTGACCTCATCCCAAATCCGCTGCGCCGGCTCATTATTGATCATATGAAATGAGGTTCTCAATATCTCATGTCGGGAAATTAACCGTTTGAATGCATTTTCAAATTTATCTTTATTAAGCTTACCGGATAGTAAAAAATAAAAAGAAATGTTATAGCCGGTTGAATGTTCATCCATCCGGTGTAAAATATACAACCGTTTTTGAGCTGGAGATAGTGGATAGTATTCCTTCTTTTCAGCCTGTCCTATCGCTGTATAATTACTTTGTTCCGTTTGCCCCGATTGCGCAAAATTCTCGATCATTTCTGCAAGTTTTTTTATTGTGGGTGTATTAAACAATTCCGGCAGTGAAACTTTTACATTTAATTCTTTATGTATCCGGGCTATTAGCGTAATAGCCTTTAATGAATCGCCGCCCAGATCGAAAAAATTATCATCGATACCGATCTGGTCAAAACCGGTCAAGCGCTGCCAGATTTGAGTAAGGCTTTTTTCAATATAAGTACAAGGGGCCACATAAGAATTTAATAAATGGGGCCTGGTTTTAAAAAGAGCAGGCTGCTGTTCGCTGTTATTGTTATTATCTAAATCCGGTTCGCGATGTAACGATTCCAGTTTAATCCAACGCTCAATTCTCTGCTGAAGTTTTCCTTCCCTGGAAATCACCAATTGATCGATTTTCTTTAAGGCCAATATTCGTTTAAAAAGCTCGGCGCTTTTTTCATTATCCATACCATCCCAATTTAAACTAAACCAGCGTGAATTATATTTTTTTACAAACATATCCATAAAATAATTTGCCGCTGCATAAGCACCAAAACCCAAACCTCCTAAAACGCATGATATCGAAGACAAAAGCAAGCAGAAATCAAGTTCATGGTTTTTAAATAGATTGGACAGTACTAAGGTTCCATATACTTTGGCCTGAAATTGCAGCAGGCAATCCTCAGCAGATAATTGGTTGAGTAAACGCATGCTTTTTCCCTGTGTAACCCCGGCAGCATGAATTACCCCATTAATTTTACTACCCAATATTGTTTCAGCCTGGGAAATCACTTGCTGCATTTCTTCTTCTCTGGCCACATCTACCTGGAAATATAAAATTTTTCCTCCCATTTCCTGGAGTTGTTGAAGTTTTTTTATTTTTACCGATATGGGATCGGACGTTTCATGTGTTTGCAGCCATGACGACCATTCCCTTTCTTCAGGAAAAGCAGAACGGCCTGTCAATATTAACTGAGCACGAACCTCTTTGACCAGGAGTTCTGCAATAATAAGCCCAATATTTCCCAGTCCACCTGTCAATAGATACACGCCTCGTTCCTTTAAATTGCTTTCTTTAGAGGAAATTTTCAGATGAAACGGATCAAAAAATTGAACCCAGCGTTGGTTATCACGAAAGGCAACAGTTACATCGGTTACATCTTCACTTTCTGTTGCCAGTTCTTCTATTAATAAATCCCTAAGTTCCGATTCTTCCGGTGAGGATGGTTTCGGTAAAATAATATCGATATGACGGCAGCGAATACCCGGAAATTCCTGGGGAATCACTTTAAGAAGACCCAGCACCGGTGCTTTTTCTGGATTTATCGTTTCATTTCCGGTCACTGCCTGAGCATGATTGGACAAAAAAGTAATCTGGATATTATGCCTTATATCATGTTTTTCAAGGGCTTTGACCATATATAATAAGCTGTAAAACCCATAATATTGATTACTATCAAAGTATTCCTTATCCAATAGAGTTTCTGTTTCTCCAGCTTTTGCCATTTCTCCGGTTAGATACGTTAAATACCAACTGTGGATAATATGCTGCGGTAAAGTGCCAGCCTTTTGCAAGTGCTCAAATAAACGCTGATAATGAGAAAATTCCCGGGGATTAATAATATAGGTAGGAGAACTATCGTTATCCGCCGGTTTTTCAAACTGATTTCCTTTTTTAACCATAATGATATGAGATTGATTTACAAGCAGCTTTTTCACCAGCTCAGCAGTTAGCGATAAATCGTTCATAAAGATCATCCAAATTGTG
>DATGXD010000099.1:0-9529 GCA_035299105.1 Paludibacter sp.
AATGTGTTTTTAAATTTCCCCATCACTTTTTCGGACGAAGTAAGGTAAACCTGCAGGAAAATAGTGAAAGGCAACTGGATGCTTAATACCATTTGGGATATAATCAACCCCTTGAATGGATTGGAAATCAACATTATGACACCATAGGCCACAATCAAAGACATGGCAATTCCTAACCGTGTATGGTTATCCTTGATATCGTAAGGCTCCTTGTACATCCCGGCAAAAATAGTCCCGGCAGCCATACCCGAAGTAATGGTCGAAGCAACCCCGGCACATAAAAGCGCTACCGCAAAAACATTCGACGCATTGCTTCCGAGCAATGGGACCAGCAGCTCACTGGCCTGCTGAAGTTCGTTCACCGGCTTTTCGTTGTAAAAAAATGTCGAGGCCGCCAGTAAAATCATGGCACTGTTAATAGCCCAGCCAACCAGCATGGAGAACAACGTGTCCAGGAATTCGAACCTGAGCTGTTTCCTTATTGTCCTTTCATCGGTCAGGTTCCATTTGCGGCTCTGGATAATTTCGGAGTGCAGGAATAAATTATGCGGCATTACCACGGCACCCAACACACTCATAATGAAAAGAATTGATTCCTGCGGGAATGATGGCGTAACCCAGCCCGCCACTGCCCCGTCCCAATCGATTTCCACCAACGAAAGTTCATACAGAAACGACAACCCGATTATCGAAACGAAGGCAATAACCCACTTCTCAATGATTTTGTATGAATTCGTAAAAAGCATGATCATGGCAAACACAACAACCAGCAATGCCCCTGCCCTTACGGGTACTTGAAACAACATGTTGAGGGCAATTGACCCACCCAGTATTTCGGCAAGCGATGTGGAAACAGAAGCCATCATGGCCGATGTCAACAAAAATTTCGAATAACGCGGTTCCAGGTAAATGGAAGTTGCCTCCGAAAGGCACAAGCCGGTGGCAATGCCAAGATGCGCCACATTATGCTGTAAGATTATCAACATAACAGTCGACATAGTGACAACCCACAACAGCAAAAAACCAAATTCGGCACCCGCAGCCAAGTTCGATGCCCAGTTTCCGGGGTCAATAAAGCCAACCGTCACCAATAATCCGGGACCAATGTATTTTAAAATATCCAATCCGCCCAAAACCGGCCGGTAATTCCCCCGGTCGATATTCCTGAATAAGCCAAACATATCACAATCCAATTAAATAACACACAAATAGCTATTTTACAACAACATAGCACGAACAAGCCAAAATCCGGCAAGACACAAAAATACGAATTTTCCACCGATATCCCAGCATCCAACTCTTACCGGCTTAGGCATTATCCCGACATAGATAAAAGTTAAAAAATAGGAAATATAAATTTACAGCAAAAAACATTGCAAAAAAGTTCTCGTTAATTCAATTTATTATTATATTTGTAGTTGATAAATTTCCAAAGGAAAAACATGAAAATTTAGCAAAATAATTGTTACAAATAAAATTATTCATATCTTTGCATTAAGATTACTAAACATTATCTCCCATTGCATGTTTTTACATATATAAACCAAAGGGGGACGTTAGGAATCCGGAACGTAAAAATTCACTATCACTATACTAACTCAAAAATTACGAAAATGAAAAACGAAAACGAAAAACCGATCTCGAGTGAGGAAGACAAAAATTTGAATGCCCTCATGAATGTTCCTTCCTACAAAATTGGAGCTTACACTATCGATGTACCGAAAAGAATGCTGACAATCAATGGAGAGTCGACAAAACTTACAACAAAAGAATCGCAACTGCTTATTCTTTTTGCTGCTAATGCCAATGAATTCCTGGATCGTAAATACGCCTTGAAAACCATTTGGAAAGATGACAATTACTACAACTCAAGAAGCATGGACGTTTACATCTGCAAATTGCGCAAGCTGTTGAAAGATGATTCGAATGTATATATCATCAATATCCACGGAAAAGGATATAAAATGATTACTCCTGCATAATCCATTATTGCAGAGCCTAATAAAAAAGCCGGTTGAAACTTCAAGTGTTTCAACCGGCTTTTTCGCATCCAAACTGCCATTTTAAAATAACGTGAGTTCGGTATAAGATTCTTTGAATTTCTTTTTAAATTAACAAGAGCTTGTTTTATATCGAACTCACGTTAGAAAGGATTACCCGCAAAGCCCCATGGGCGATTATTTCTCGGACCGGGTCTTGTGAACAGTAGCTAATTCAAACTACCAAACCCGACCCGTTTCAAACCCCGCATTCAAAAAGGAAATAGAATCTTGTGCGCCTTGCCAACAATCATTTACTTTCTATTCCGCACATGGCTATGTTTGATTCCGTATGTGAAATAGATGACAAAGCCAATTGCCATCCAAACAAACAACCGGATCCAGGTATCCAAAGGCAAGGATGCCATTACCAGGAAACAAACCAATGCGCCCAGCACCGGAATCACAGGAACCCATGGAGTCTTGAATCCTCGGGGAGCATCCGGCTCTGATTTCCTGAGAATGATAATGCCGACACAAACAATAACGAACGCAAGCAAGGTGCCAATGGAAACCAGTTCGCCCAACAAACCAATAGGGAAAAGACCTGCAAAAACCGCAGCCAGGCTTCCGGTTACAATGGTGGTAATATGGGGGGTTTTATACCGGGGATGGGTTTTGGAAAAACTTTTCCAAACCAAACCATCGCTGGCCATGGTGAAGAAAACACGTGTCTGCCCCATCAACAGGACAAGCACCACGGAACTTAAACCCGCTATCGCCCCCACCTTTATGATGGGCCGCAGCCACAACAAACCCGCTCCAGCCTCATCGATGGCCACTGCAATGGGTGCAGGAACATTCAACTGGTGGTAATCGACAATACCCGTCATCACCAGGCTAACCGCAATATAAAGAACCGTGCAAACAGCCAGCGACACCAAAATCCCGATGGGCATGTCGCGTTTGGGGTTTATTGCTTCCTGCGAAGCTGTTGATACCGCATCGAACCCAATATATGCAAAAAACACTACTCCAGCCCCGGCCAGAACTCCCGACCAGCCAAACTGACCCCATGTTCCGGTATTTTCAGGAATGAAAGGCTTCCAGTTGGAAACATCGATATACGAAATACCGAAACCGATAAACAATAAGATTACGGTAACCTTGATTAGCACGATAACATTATTGAAGCTGGCAGACTCCTTAATCCCCACAACCAACAACGTACTCATGATAGCAATGACAAAAACCGCAGGGAAATTGATAATCGCACCCGTTGTGTGCCAGCCTGTTGAATCGAACACAAAGGGGCTTTGGCAGATTTCCGCAGGCAGGTGGATGCCAAAATCGGCAAACATGCTTACCACATAGCCCGACCATCCAACGGCAACCGTGGCAGCCCCGAAAAGGTATTCGAGAATCAAATCCCAACCAATAATCCAGGCAATAAACTCGCCCATGGTAGCGTAACCATAAGTGTATGCACTGCCGGAAACTGGAATCATGGAGGCAAACTCGGCATAGCAAAGCCCGGCCAACATGCAGCCGAAAGCCGAAATAACAAACGACAACGCAACACCGGGACCAGCGTGAACAGCTGCGGCAGTCCCGGTAAGAACGAATATTCCGGCACCAATCACACAACCAATGCCCAGTAAAATCAGGTTTGTGGCATTCAGATGCCGTTTTAGCGAATTATGGCTGGAGTCAGCCTGCAGCTCGAGTTCTGCGAGCGATTTTTTAACAAATAAGCTTTTAATCATAACGAAACAATTCCGGGAAAAGTGATTAATGGTTAGCGATCAGTGTGGTTATCAGCGTAATGGAAGTGAATTCCACGACACGATATTATTCATGCCACTTAGCTTGCAAGAAATGCAGTACAAATATAGTTCATTTAGATTGTAATCTCGTTTGCCGGGAATTTTATTCACAAAAAAAAACGCCTGGTGCAAATCCGGCCTACCTGTGTTCCGGGCAAAAAAACACCCGGAAACTATAGTTGCTTCCGGGTGTGAAAATAAATTTGCGCGAATCATTCGAGCTTATATTAAGTCAGGAGTCTATTCAACCTTGCTGGATATAGGCAAGCACCTCGCCTTTCCGCACCATTTCACCTTGCTTCTTTTGTACCCCTACGATACGCCCGCTGCAAAAACTACCGATATGCTCGAGCCCATATTTTGTCTGGATAGTACACAAAGGCTCGAACTCTTTAATTTGCTTACCATGAACCGGTTCGACCGAACGTTCAATAAAGTCGAGTTCCCAGAGGACACGGCCTGTTGCCGACGACACAACCGGTTCCGCATTCGGATACCTCAGGGCGCGCAAATCAGGGATATCGATATTTTGTTTTGAATATTTCTCGTTAATAGCATTCTGCAGCTCAATTTCAAAGCGTTTTTTGGCTTCGCCCGATTTATAATCGCGGTATTGCTTTTCGTGCATGGCAAATTCGAACAATTCTTCATCATCCTTGCCCCTGTCCCAACCGTTTTCCTTCATTTCTTCAATAAAACGGGGCAACTCGTTCGGGTAATTATCCTGTGGGTTTCCCTCGAAAAACTCGTAATTGTTCTTTTTAGCAAGGGCAATGATTTCTTCATCCAGCTTTCCGGGAAGTTTCCCCGCCTTGCCCAAAATCATATCCCAGGTATTTTTGTCTATCATACTCCAACGCGGCTGACCCTTTATCAGGAACATAACATTCATCAATGCCACATTTTTCACATACTGGCTAAAAGGTGTCACCAAAGGCGGATTCCCTAGTTTGGGCCATATATATTTCACTTCGTCGAACAACATTACCAGCAGTTCATCAGTGCTCAGTTCCTTTTTATCATTTTCCTTCAAGTACGAGTTTATGGCCACATGCATTCCTTTGAGGTCGGCCATGAGCGACCCCATCATTCCACCCGGCAAACCGCAACCCACCAGCAAGGCTGTCATGGATTTGTTCCGTTCATCGATAAAATATCCCAGGAAGTCATCAATAAAACTTTGGGTGAGCCTGCGTGCTTCCATATAAGCTCCCATGTTGATTTCCGGGACTTTAAAACCAGCATCCTTCAACATTGCCTGGATAGTTATCACATCCGGATGAACCATGCCCCACGAAAGCGGTTCCATGGCCACATCGATATAATCGATTCCGGCTTTTGCAACTTCGAGCATCGAAGCCACCGAAAAACCGGGGCCCGAATGGCCGTGGTACTGCATGATGACATCGGGATGGGCGGTTTTAATCGCTTTCACAATTTTCCCCAGCATATGGGGCCGCCCGATACCAGCCATGTCTTTCAGGCAAATTTCATCAGCGCCTGCGGCAATCAACTGCTCGGACATGTTCACATAATAATCAACTGTATGGATTTCGGAAAAAGTAATACACATGGTTGCCTGGGCAATCATGCCGGCCGCTTTAGCATATTTAATAGACGGGATGATATTGTCAACATCGTTCAACCCACAAAATATGCGGGTAATATCCACACCCTGGGCCTTTTTCACCTTGTACATCAATTCCCTGACATCGGCCGGAACCGGATTCATGCGCAAACCGTTAAGGCCGCGATCGAGCATATGGGTCTGGATTCCCACCTCGTTGAAGGGTTTCGTAAAAGTACGCACCGCTTCGTTTGGATTTTCGCCATACAGCAAGTTCACTTGCTCCGAAGCGCCACCATTTGTTTCCACCCGCGCAAAACAGCCCATTTCAATAATAACGGGGGCGATTTTTTCCAACTGGTCTTTCCGGGGAACATATTTACCCGAAGACTGCCACATGTCCCGATAAACGAGACTAAATTTAATTTCTTTCATAAATGTGAGATATTTTTCTAAAATACTTTAATTTTCTGATTATCAACATATTCAAACGGCAAAACACGAAACAATTCCACAACCGAAATATTATGCAAATATCATACAATTATTTCGATTCGCAAGCAGATTAAAGAAATATTTCTCCAATTATTTCCTTGCAATTTCCACTTCGAAAAGCAGGATTGAAACTAATCAGTCACAATAAGTTACAAATTGAATTTCCACGAGCAGGAAAACAAACCGCCAGTATTGAAACAGGCAAAACAGTATAAAACAATAAGTTTTGGGAACTGGCAATTACCAGGAGGAAACAAGCAGGATTGGGGTTAAAAAAATGCCGCTCCTCCCCGTCCGGACTTTTCGAGGGGATATTTTCGAATACGGACTCCATTTTCCTCAAAAAAAGAAAAAGGCGCACAAAGCCCAATGGTTTCCCAGCAGCATCCATCAAGGCGGTTGTGGGCTTGGATAAGTGTCAGGGCAATCATCCTGTTGTCGAAACGCAGTGTTTTTGAAATACGGGGTTTGCCCGAATTGAATATTTCGGCATACCACGCAGGGGGAACCAAGGGGAACAATGTATGCAAACAGAAGGTTGACAGCGATTTATGGGTAATCCAGTAAACCGATTCGGGCGTGAAGTACAGGATAGCATTTGGGGTTCCGGTTTCGAGCCAGCCTTTCACATGCGGGTACTTACTGAAAACCTCGACATACAAATCGCCATAATCCTTCGACCTGAATTTTTCGGAAACTTTGTACGAAATACCCTTCCGGACAATGGTTACATCCACATCCTGCCGCTGCATATCCATATCATGCTCTGTATCTGAATTGTAGCGGATTATTTCAGAAACATGCAATACTTCGCGGTAGAACGCATCGGCCAGGCCTGCTTGTTGGCGTTCGTGTTGCAGGCTGAGGTCAAAATTATGTATCATAGACCGATTCCCCGGATTTAGTTAAACTACATTTTCATTTCCCCGGAAAAAGTAATCGGGTCGCGCTGGTACGAAGTTACCGTGAACGAGGAATTCCCGTTAGCGAAAATCGTAATCGAAAACACGTAATTGTATTCCCGCGCGTTCACCTTAAACCGGACAAACCAGCCATTGTTCTTTTTATTGGGAACCAACGAATAATCTTCCATTGGCTCTGCAAATTTTATCCCGCCTTCCGCAGGATTGAAAGGCGCCATGTAAGCCACGCCATAATACGGCAGGAATGCAAATGCCGAATCGTTTTTTATCCTTAAATCGTATTCGGAAGTAAGGTAAAGCTGCGAACCACGCATCGGGTTCGCATAGTTCGCCCGAATGCTAAAATCTTTCGATTGAACTTTCCGTGCCACCTCATTGGCTGTTTCGGGCAACGTTCTCGAACTGCTACATGCGGCCAATACTAACAATGATACCAGAACCGCAAAATTGAATATTAATTTCATAATAGTTACAAGTTACGGGCTTACCTGCCGTGGACAGGTTGCAAATTATCAATTACAATGTCTTTAGCTTGATTATTTTGCCACTCCAAGCTGGCATTTGTATTTCGAACAATTCATGCGAATTAATGTTGACGGCTTCGGGAAACGTTTCTTCCGGGTCGAGCAAATTCGAGCAGCCATAACGGCCGCTTTCTTCCACGCCGAGGTACTGGAAAGCCCCCGGGGGAAAACGCACACCTGTATCCAACAGCTTACCGCAGAAGTTCAAAACCACAAGCAGCAAATCGTCATCGTGCTTACGGAAATATGCAAACTGGTGGTGCGGGTCGAATGCGGGATTATCAAAATTAGCAAATTCAAGGTCGTACATGAGGCCTTGGGTTATAGCCTTTTCGGTCAATGCAATATTCAACAGCCGCTGATAAAACAGCCTTAATTCCCGTTGTTCGCAAGTCAGCTTCCCTCCATCGAATTTCCCGCCGTTGATCCAGTCCTGTGTCAACCCCATGCCCCAATAATCAAAAATTGTCGTCCGCCCATCGAGGCCGCTGAAACCTTCGTGATCCATTCCCTTTTCGCCCAGCTCCTGCCCCGAATAAACCATCACGGGTGCTTGGGTCAAGGTGGCAGACACAATCATTGCCGGCACGGCACACAGCCCATTGCCTGAAAAAAACACAGACCCTATGCGTTGCTCGTCATGGTTTTCCATGAAGTTGAGCATCTTGTTTTCAATCCCCCCCAAAGCTTGCCAGGCATTGCTAATGTTGGAAGCCGGGAAATTGCGGGTGGTGATATTCCGGAGCATGTCATACAAGCCCACCTTATCGTACAGGTAATCGAATTTGCCGTTGTAAATGTAATTACGGTATTCGGCCGGCTGGTACACTTCGGCAATGAAAACAATATCCGGGAATTCCTGTTTCACATGCGAAACAGCATAGTTCCAAAATTCCACCGGAACCATTTCGGCCATGTCGCAGCGGAAGCCATCAATTTTTTTCCCCGCCCAGAAAAGAAGTATATCCAACATCTTGTTCCATGTACCGGGAATCGGGTCGAATTGTTTTTGACATCCCTCCACATAATTAACCCCGTAATTCAATTTCACGGTTTCATACCAATCGTTCCGTGTAGGGGATGCCGTAAACTGGTCGTTCCCGGTTGCCTTTGCGGGGAATTCGGAATAGCCCGCCGTGTCGAATTGCGGTGTGAAATGCTGGTTTGGAATGTAATAAAAATTATTCAGGGGAGAAAAAGCCCATGCTGGGTTGTCCCCTTCGCCCAAATCCTTCACCCCGGCGGGTTTGGCATCGGAATGATACTGGCGCGCCACATGGTTCGGTACAAAGTCTATCAACACTTTCAATCCGGCATCGTGAGTCCTTTTAACCAGGTCTTCGAATTCAAGCATCCGGTTTTCCAGATTTTCGGCCAAGTCGGGATCCACATCGTAGTAGTCCTTAATGGCATAGGGCGAACCTGCCTTTCCTTTCACCACCGCCGGATGGTCTTTCCCAATCCCCGCCTCGCTGTAATCGGTCTGCGTGGCGTGTTCAATAATACCCGTGTACCAAACATGCGTTATACCCAGGGCCTTGATTTCGGCCAATGCCCGGGTTGTGAAATCGTTGAATTTCCCACACCCGTTTTCTTCTTTGGATCCATTCGGTTTATTGAAGGTCTGCCTGTTTCCAAACAAACGAGGAAAGACCTGGTAGATTGTGAATTTCGACATAATTTTCTCCCGAATCAGTTATTCGGCTTTATTTTGTTTGTTTCAAATTCCGATTTGATAATTTCAAATTCCAGTGGCTGGCTTTTAACCTTCCCCATGGCCGACTTTGCCAATCCTTTTCTCGACACCACGAAATTGTGCACCAGTATTTCAGCCATTGGAGGAACTGTGAACCCAAATACATTTCCCGGTTCCTTGGTTTCCATTTCGGAGCAATAGCTGTAAATGTCATTGACAAAGTAGTATAGCATATTGCTTGTTTTGAAAACCTTCAGCTTGTTTCTCCCACCCGGGATAATGTAAGGCAAGTCCAGCTCGGTATAGAAGCTGTACCACGAACGGTTTCCCATAACCATCCTCCGGTTGTTGCCCACCGAAAAATATTCCAGCGGGGCGCGGGTTCCATCCGACCCCTTCGACAGATAACCGAATACCAACCCGCATTTGTCCGTCAAATTTTCAACGGGCAATTCGATGGTAAGTTCATATGAGAAATCCGACTGGACATCAACCGGCGTATATGCCAGCACAAGGTAT